>JAIRKN010000263.1 GCA_031260095.1 Tannerella sp.
CCTGTAATGCCGCTTCAAAATCGGAAATCGTCATTCCTCTTTTCGAGGGGGAAAACGTTATCGGTGTTCTCGACGTGGATAGCGACCGAATGAACGACTTTGACGATGTGGACAGGAAGTATTTGACCGGCATCGGGAAAATGGCGACGAAGGAGCGGTGAAATTATTTTTTTAATTTTGAGGACAAAAAGAACAGGTATAAAACGGCGATTCCCAGAATCGTCAAGCCTCCGGCCTGCGTCCCCGCCAAGTCGGTAGCTTTTCCCATCAATAACGGGAAAACCGTACCTCCGACAAGTCCCATTATCATCAGACCGGATACTTCGTTCTTACAGCCGGGCATACGAAACAGCGCCTGCGATACGATGACGGGGAAAATATTGGCATTTCCCAGACCGACAAGGGCGATACTGATATAAACGATTTCTTTATTATGGAAGAATATCAGTCCGGCAATAGCGATTGCCATCAACAGTACGCTGACCACAAAGAATTTCCTGCCCGACCAGCGCGCCAAAGCGAAAGCACCGATGAGGCATCCCGTCAGACGAAACAAAAAGTAGATACTCGACGCAAATCCGGCTTCTTCGCGCGACATGCCGAAATATTCCTTCATAATCTCCGGCGCCGTAGTGTTAATACCGACGTCGATCCCCACATGGCACATGATTCCGATAAAGGAAAGCAGGATGATCCCGTTCCCCAGCAGTTTTATGCAGCTAAAGAAGCTGAGACCGCTTCCCGGTTCTTTTTCCTCATCTATCTTCGTCGCTCCCAGCCAAAGGGTTGCAAGTATTGATACCGTCATGAAAATAGGGAATAACAGTTTCCAGTCGCCAAAAGCGACGGACGTCCATGTAGCGACAACCGGTCCGAGAAACGACGCGAGCGCTTTCACAAACTGCCCGAAAGTCATCGTACTCGCCAACTTATTCTCGTTGATCAAATTAGATATCAGCGGGTTGATGGAGACTTGTATCAACGTGTTTCCGATGCCCAGCAGACTAAACGAGATCATCATGACCGGAAAGTTATACCCAAACATGGGCGTTAACAAGGCCAATGAGGTGACGATAAGACTTAACACGACCGTTTTCCGCCGCCCGATACGGTTCACCATAAGACCGGTCGGTACCGACAATATAAAAAACCAGAAAAAAGCCATTGCCGGCAATATTTTTGCAACGGAATCCGAGAGGTGAAAGTCTTCTTTTACAAAATTCGTTATCGCTCCCACAAGATCGACAAAACCCATCACAAAAAAGGCCAGCATAACCGGAAGTAGCTTCAATAAGATCTTCTTTTGTGTCATTATTTCAATTCTTAAGTATTAATAATTCATTTATTCAGAGGGGCATAAGGCTTCCTGTCCGGAAATCAATGATGGATCTCACAAAGAATCTTTTCCCGCAAGGACTTATCCCCTCTTACGGTTATCATAACGATTTGTCATAAGACGGCCACGCCCCCTGCCGAGTGCATACAAAGGCGGCAATATCAACCGCTTTCCGGTGCGCTTCCTGCAACGATTTACCGGTCAGAATGGAATACGCGAACGCGCCCGAAAAGGCGTCGCCCGCTCCTACCGTATCGGCAACTTCCACTTCCGGTGTAGGAATCATAGACGTTTCCATCCGCGAATAAACCGTACTTGAAACGCTTCCTGCCGTCAATATCATATAATCCAGATTGTAATTCCCCATCATCCTGCGACATGCCTCCTCATCGCTCCCTTCCAGTCCGAACATCGCCCGAAGCGCCGTCAGTTCATCATCATTCAGCTTGAAGACACTTGCCTTTTGCAGGGATTCTTCAATCAGTTCTTTCGAATAATAATGTTGACGCAGATTGACGTCGAAGAAAAGAATTGCAGTCGCGGAAGCATGTTCCAGTAATGCTTTTATCGTATTACGCGAGACCGGCGAGCGTTGAGCCAATGTGCCGAAACAGATCGCGTCCGCACGTTTAACCCAATCAATCGCCTGCTGCGTTAACGGCAGATAATCCCATGCCACATCCTCCGTAATCGTATAGGAGGGCGAGCCTTCGTTCAATTCCACTAACACATTCCCCGTCGGATATGCGACTTTTTCGATGCAGTTGCGTATCCGGTTTTTTTCCAGTTCCCGAATAATTTCCGTGCCGGGAACATCCTTCCCGACAGCGCTGATGGCAC
This sequence comes from Tannerella sp., assembly GCA_031260095.1. Taxonomy (GTDB): domain Bacteria; phylum Bacteroidota; class Bacteroidia; order Bacteroidales; family Tannerellaceae; genus Tannerella. Next base: position 2,177 of record JAIRKN010000263.1, read on the forward strand.
AGCCTTCCGCACCCATCCGGGTTGCGTGATAAACAAAATTTACCGGAGCGCCTCCCGCTTTTTTCCGGTCGGGAAACACGTCCCAAAGCAATTCGCCAATACCGACGATTAACGGTTTTTTGTCTTCCATGTTATACATGTTATTATTTCCAAATGGAGTTCATAGAATATACTTTCAGTTCCTTAATCTCTATGCTGTTTCCCCAGAAATGAAATCCTTCCCGGTTATTGCCGTCCGCACGCCGCTCCATCGAATAAGAATAAGCCCCGCCGTCGATAAACACTTCTACGGAGGTTTTATCTATAATAACATCCGCGGAAATCTCCATGCTTGTCCTATCCTCCGGCGAATAGAAAACGCCGTTCACCTGGTTGACGTTCATATCATACTTCATCAATTGCTGCCCATATAAATTAAATCCGGCATCCGTAGCATGGGACAATTTAATAGTAAACTGTACGCGGAGGCAATCCGCATTGCTGTACGGATGAAGTAATTCGTTGGCTTCCTGCGTCCGCATGAAATGCTTTTGGAAAAGAAGGGACTGAAGCCGGTCTACCTCCTTTACCGGATAACTGAAAAGACGCACGCCGTCTTTCGTCGTCCGCAAAGTCAGTTCGACAGGCAGTAGCATCAGGCTATTAAACGGCATCCTGGGATGCGTAATGCGCCCCCAGCCAATCTGGATGCGCCGTCCGTCCGCTTCCGGAATGTTCGTGAACGTTTGCGCCGCATAAACCGTGCCGGTCGTATAATAATACTTCCCTGCTTCGGGCGTGAATTTCTTCCCGTCGAACGAACCGATCATATACGTCCCGGAAGCGCCGGACATTACCCATTTACGATTATCGTTATCGCCATCCACCGGCAATTCGAACAATTCGGGACATTCCCAAAAACCGGTGGTATGACTTTCATATTTCCAATTTTTCAGGTCGGACGAAGTATAAATGGAATGTCCGTCCCGTTCGTACAATACCAACACCCATTCTTTATTCGGTTCATACCAAAACACTTTCGGGTCGCGCGTATCCTTACTGTTCCACTTCTCTCCGGAATCTATCACGGGATTGCCGGCATACTTCGTCCAGCGTCGTCCCTTATCAAGGCTATAAGCGATGCATTGCACCTGCTTTTCGGGCCGATACGCCGTATAGATTGCCACCATAGCCGGAGTTTTTCCTTCGTTAAATCCGGCCGTATTCCCATAGTCAATAACCGCCGAACCGGAAAACATCATCCCATGTTCATCGGGATACAGGGCAACAGGCAGTTCTTCCCAATGAATCAAATCCTTACTGACGGCATGTCCCCAATGCATATTCCCCCATTCGCATTCATACGGGTTATGCTGGAAAAACAAATGATACTCGCCTTCGTAATAGAGCAGTCCGTTCGGATCGTTATGCCAGCCTCGCGCAGGCGTGAAATGCAACTGCGGACGGTTCACCTCCCTATATAAATTTTCATGACCGGCCACTTCATCCGCCTGATATATATTTTGCAGTCCTTCGCCGTCCCCGTCATAAGATATTTTAAGCGCTTTGCCGTTAAATGAGGAAACGTCGCAGAAAACCCAGTAATCCGCCAATCCGGAGGCTAAGCGTATACTAAATGTTCTTTCCGGCTTGCCGTCTACCTCAATGGTCATATTTGAACGGGGAACCTGATGCGAAACAGGAATGTTTAGATATTTCTTCGTTATCTTCATAGAAATATCTTTTGCGTCTATTGGCGCTGCTGCAAGCAAAACAACGCATA
>JAIRKN010000117.1 GCA_031260095.1 Tannerella sp.
TATTTATTTTCCAGAATAACCCGCGTATCGTATGCAATCATATATTCCTCGTCGGTCGAAACCACCAGCACCTTGACTTTACTTTCGGGTTTACTAAGAACAAGTTCGCGTCCGCGTTCAGTCTTATTTTTATCTTCATCAAAAATAATACCCAGATATTCCATATCTTTACAGACTTCGGCGCGGGTAACCCATTGGTTTTCCCCGACTCCTCCCGTAAAAACAAGAATATCAAGTCCGCCTAATGCAGCCGAATAAGCGCCTACATATTTCTTGATCCGGTAATTATACATATTCAGAATCTGAATCGCCCGTAGATTTCCGGCAGCTATAGCGCTCTCTATATCCCGCATATCCGATGAAATTTCCGAGAATCCGGCAACTCCGCTCTTTTTATTGATAAAATCCGAAAGGCCCTCTGCATCCAGATTCTCTTTCCGCATAATATAAGGCAATGCACCGGCGTCCACATCCCCGCAACGTGTTCCCATGATCAATCCTTCCGTGGGAGTCATACCCATAGAAGTATCGATCGATTTTCCATTTTTTACTGCGGTAACGGATCCTCCGTTTCCTATATGCGCAGTTATGATACGTTGCTGCTCATACGGTACGCCAAGAATTTCGCATGCACGATTTGATACATACCGATGACTCGTTCCATGAAACCCGTAACGACGCACTCCATATTTCTCATATACATCATACGGAAAAGCGTAGAGATAAGCATAATCCGGAATTGATTGATGAAACGCCGTATCAAACACTCCAACCTGAGGCGTGTCCGGCAATATTTTGTCGATCGCCCTTATACCCTCCAGATTTGCCGGATTATGTAACGGAGCAAATTCCTCACATTCTACGACCATATCAATCACTTCCTGTGTGATAAGCACACTGGATGCAAATTTCTCTCCTCCGTGAACCACGCGGTGACCGACCGCATCTATTTCGTTATAACTCTTAATACAGCCATATTTCTCATCCGTCAGAATGTTGAGAATGAAATTGATCCCTTCTTCATGATTGGGTATATCTTTTTCAAGCGTAACTTTTTCTTCGTTTTTATCTGTAAACTTCAGAAATGAATCTTCCAGTCCGACTCTTTCCACTCCGCCTTGCGCCATAACTTCTCCGGAAGTCATATCAAAAAGTTTATATTTGATAGAACTACTACCGCAATTTAATACTAATGTTTTCACTTATTATAATTTTTAATTTGATAAATCCAATCCGAATTATTTCGCATGCTTCAATGCAATGGCCTGATTTGACGCTATCGCTACCATTTTATAAATGTCATCTACGGAGCAACCGCGTGATAAGTCATTAACCGGCGCAGCCATACCTTGCAAAATCGGACCGACAGCCTCAGCGCCGGCCAAACGTTGAACTAACTTATAACTGATATTTCCTACTTCAAGATTCGGAAAAACGAGGACGTTGGCTTTACCGGCAACAGGACTGCCGGGCGCTTTCTGCGCCGCCACCTTTTCCACAAGGGCCGCATCAGCCTGCAATTCCCCGTCAATACATAGATCGGGCGCCTTTTCTTTAGCCAACCGGGTTGCTTCGACCACTTTGTCCACCATTTCATTAGAAGCGCTTCCTTTCGTTGAAAAGCTCAACATAGCGACACGAGGTTCGACATGGGCTAACGAACGGGCGGTATATGCGGTAGAGATTGCGATCTGGGCAAGTTCCGAAGCGGTAGGATACGGCAATACCGCACAATCGGCAAAAACAAGGATTCCATTCGCACCATACGATTTATCTTTGAGAAACATGATAAAAGCGCCCGAAACATTCGTTATACCCGGAACCGTTTTAATAATCTGCAATGCAGGGCGGAGCACATTCCCTGTCGTATTCTGCGCACCGGCAATCTCACCATCCGCATCACCGGACTTAATCATCAGACAGCCCAGATACAACGGATCCTCAACTAACTGAGCCGCTTTTTCCGGGGTCATCCCTTTGGACCGGCGTAACTGAAACAACAAATCGGCATAAGCCTGTTTTTTCTCATGATTTTTAGGGTCAACAATAGTTGCCTTTCCGATGTGATTCAGTCCGAAACCACCGGCAAGCGAACGGATCTCGTTCGGATTCCCGATCAGAATAATATCGGCTACTCCGTCGGCGACTAAACGGTCGGCGGCTTTCAAAGTTCTTTCTTCCGTTCCTTCCGGAAGCACGATACGCTGTTTATTAGCTTTAGCGCGTAAAATAATCTCTTCTAATAAGTCCATGAATTTGATTTATAATAATGTTCATCACCAATCCTTTTATTTTCTCCGCAAAAGTAGTAAAATCTGCAAAGTCCACTTTGCAATTCATGATATTTAACAATCTTTTTTTCATCATCACAACGCAAAGTATCATTATACTGCACACGGCACAGTTTTGTGCATTGCCCGTCAGGGCAAACATATCAATAGAAAACACCGGTTGTCAATGAGCAGGATTGCTCGTTAGGGCATCCACCTCCTGTTTATGAATCCCCTAACGGGGAACAGGGAAAACTATATATCCTTTTTCTATTGATATTCTTCCCTAATGGGGAATATATGCGCCTGCACAAAATCAGGCCGCGCAAAGTATCACAACGCAAAGTATCTTTGCTACACTTCTTTTTCTCCCGAAAGGATTTGTTGTAAATCTTCCACAGAAATATCAATACTAAGTTTTCCGTTATGTGCAACGGAAATAGATCCTCTTTCTTCCGAGACAATAATAACCAGAGCGTCTGTTTCGAGGGACATCCCAAGACCGGAACGATGTCGCAGGCCCATCTCTTTTGGTATGGCGACATTGTGTGCAATAGGCAGAATACATCCGGCGGCTTTTATTTCATTATCGGCTATAATCATCGCCCCGTCATGAAGCAGACTATTCTTAAAGAATATAGTTTCTATCAGGCGGGCGTTTACATCGGCATTAAACATTTCGCCGGTCTGAATATAAGTAAACAGATCCATTTCGCGTTGTATCACTATAAGCGCCCCCGTTTTCTTTTTAGCCATATTCATACAGGCAAGTACAACCGGGACGATATATTTTTCTTTTGACGTTTCACTTCTTTTCCGGAACAGGCTGTACAGAAAACGCCAACTTTTGTTTGATCCCAATGCTACAAGGAAGCGGCGGATCTCATCCTGAAACAATATCACCAAAACAATAAATCCGACATTAATAAATTTATCAAGGATACCGCCTATCAGCCGCATTTCCAATACCTGTGAAACAAGCACCCATACTACTATAATAGAAACCACTCCGCTGAAAATCGTCAACGTGCCCGAACTTTTCATCAATTTATAAATCTGGTACATCAAAAATGCAACCAGCAATATATCAATCGCGTCTTTAATACCAAATGATACAAACATAGATTCAATACTTTAATTTATCAATAACTTTTACTGCTTCGACTGCCGCCTTCACATCATGCACCCTCAGTATATCCGCCCCGTTTAACAAGGCGAACGTATGAAGAACGGTCGTACCGTTCAGGCCGTCCTCTGCGCTATTCCCCAACAGGTCATAAATCATCCTTTTCCGGGAAATACCAACCAGCAGGGGACATTCTAATATCGTCGAAAACTCATTCAGGTGACGCATGAGTTCATAATTCTGTTCCAAAGTCTTACTAAATCCGAAACCGGGATCCACAATGACATCATTCACGCCCAATAACCTTAACGCCCGCAACTTCTCTGCAAAATACAACATGATATCTTCAATAAGATGATGATAGCCGGTATTTTGCTGCATAGTCCGAGGCGTTCCACGCATGTGCATCAGCACATAAGGCACATGCAAACGCGCAACCGTTTCAAACATTCTCTCATCCATACTGCCGCCGGATATATCATTAATCACCGCGACACCGTACTCCTCCACGGCCCGCTGTCCGATATCCGCCCTGAAAGTATCAACTGAAACCGGAATCCGGGAATACTCATCCCGCAATATTTTCAGGGCCGGTTCAAGCCGGCGCCACTCCTCTTCGGCAGATACTTCCGCCGCATCCGGACGCGAGGAATATCCTCCGATATCAACAAATGCGCCTCCTTCGGCAATAATTGTTTCGATACGTTCGGCAACCGCCCGTTCATTTTCATACCGGCTCCCGGCATAAAACGAATCCGGCGTTACATTAAGTATACCCATTACGACAGGAGTATCCAATGATAACAGTTCGCCTTTTATGTTTAATAACTTCCCACTCATCTTCAAATATATAAAATCCAACGCCTGATCCCGGAACGATCAGACGTTCCAAAACAAACTTTTTAGTCCGCAAATGTATGAAAATAACCCAATATAAATTACTTTTGCGTCATAAAATAAAGTATGGGAAATGAATCTATCCGAACTATATACAATATACAGACAGCATCCTGTTGTCACGACAGACAGCCGCGTCTGCATACCCGGTTCGATTTTCTTCGCCCTTAAAGGCGAATTTTTCGACGGGAACAGGTATGCCGAAAAAGCGCTTCAAGCGGGATGTTCGTATGCAATCATCGACGATACGTCATCCATCCGGGAGGGAGAGAACAGAATAGTCGTAAAGAATGTACTCGAAACGCTGCAACAATTAGCAGCCCTGCACCGGAAAACGTTAGCTGTTCCCGTCATCGGCATTACCGGGACGAACGGCAAAACAACGACCAAGGAGTTACTGTCGGCCGTTCTGTCGCAGAAATACAGGATCCTCTACACACAAGGCAACTTAAATAATCACATAGGCGTACCGTTAACTTTGTTACGCCTGACCGAAGCGCATGAGATCGCCGTGATTGAAATGGGAGCTAACCACCCCGGTGAAATCCGTGATCTCGCAAACATCGCACAGCCGGACTATGGTATTATAACCAATGTCGGACGGGCGCACCTGGAAGGATTCGGATCATTTGAAGGCGTAATAAAAACAAAGGGAGAACTGTACGAGTATCTGCGCCGGACAAGCGGAAAAATATTCATCAACCGGAATGATAAACACCTGACGGAAATAGCCGGAGGGATTGAACAAATAACCTACGGGGCGACGGTCATACCGTCACCGGAAACCGAAGACCTGCCCCCGGCCCAATATCCCGGTACAACGCCGAAACCAAAACCCTCTCCGACACATCCCGCTACGCCGAAAACCCCGCCTTTTATTGGTGGCTGCATAACAGACCGTACTCCCTGTCTTTCGCTTCAATGGAGGCTATCCGGGGAGGCTATCCACACAATAAAGACCCATTTAATCGGAGATTACAATCTGTGGAATGTGCTTGCCGCTGTTACTGCCGGCATTTACTTCGGAGTCCCACCGGAGCGAATAAATACCGCAATCGCCGCTTATAAGCCCGACAACCACCGTTCGCAATTAAAAAAAACGGCATATAACACACTCATAATTGATGCTTACAATGCAAACCCCGATAGCATGAAAGCGGCGCTTGAAAATTTCGCAGCGTTGGACGTTTCGCCGAAAGCCGTCATTCTCGGAGACATGCGCGAACTCGGAAAAAACAGCCGCCGACTGCACGAAGAGATCATACGACAAATAAAGGATTATGACCTCGAAACAATCCTACTCTGCGGAGAACAATTCTCCGAAACGGGAAAAGAACACACCTGCTTTCCGAATGTAGAAGCCCTCGCCGAGCACCTGAAAAAAAAACCGCTAAAAGGATTTCACATACTGATAAAAGGCTCCAGAGGATTACACCTGGAAAAAACAATAGACAAATTAT
>JAIRKN010000035.1 GCA_031260095.1 Tannerella sp.
TAAATTTATCCAGTTCGACAAGTGCAGTAACCGGTATATACACATCATTGTCTTCAAAATTCGACAAACAGTCAAAGTCATGCAACATCACATTTGTATCAAGCACAAAGTTTTTCTTCATTCCCATACTCGTATTTTTTTAATTTAATGTCGTAAAGAAACGATTTTTTTTTCAAATATCATAATAACAGAAAAAATAGCTACATCTTTTTTACACAGCACACAGTGTAACGCTTGGGTTGCGGATTTAAGGCTAAATTGCGCCGGGTACTATATCATTCCGCGTTCTACGAGTTGGACTACACGTTCCGTCATGGCGTCTTTGCCTTTGGGGTCGTATTCGGTTTTCAGGCTGGCGCCCAACATGCCGGCGAAAAGATTCCAGAAGCCGGCGCGGAATTTCCCCAGGAATGCCCCTACCAGATGGTAACTGGACTGGTTGCATTCGCGGTCGATCAGTTTTATCAGCAGTTTGCCCTGCGACAGGGTGAGCTTTTTCAGTTCCGGTTTATATTGTTTGAAGAGTTCTTTTTCCATTCTTTTCAGGTGAGCGTTCCGGGCTTTGTCGTCCGGTAATGTTTCGATATATTCGTACGTTTCAATGAGTGTTTCGTAAACCGTTTTTGCATACGGCAAGGTTCTTTTTACATCGCGTACCAGGTTGTTGTATTCCTTCCGTTCTTTTTCGTTTTTAAACTTCAGCGGGGGGAAAACCAGTACTTCATTCAGGTAGACGAAGGGGATCGTGTCATGGCCTTCGACGGTTCCGAACTGTTGTCCGCCGGGGAGTATTTTCTTCATCCCCGGGACGGCCGTTTTTAATGTATCCTGTGCATGAACACCTCTTATACAACATGCGCAGAAGATGCATATTGCCGTAATCATTGCGCGATAACGCCGCCCGTAGAGGAGGTACATTCTTTACTTCTTTAAAATTTTCATCGTCTTAATCTTAACCATCTTCAATGGTTTGTCGTTGTTATCCGTAGCTACCATTTCTATCTTATGGACTACTTTCATGCCTTTCAAAACCTCTCCGAATATCGTATAGGCGCCGTCCAGATGGGGCGTGCCTCCCGCCACCTTATAGGCTTCCCGTTGTTCGGGCGTGAACGTGATGTTTTGTTCTTTTTCCTTCTTATTCAATTCATGTTCCGTATAATGCTTTCCGGTTACGATATAAAATTGATTGGCCGAGGATAGCCGTTCGGGATTGATATTGTCCCCCTGACGCGCTGCGCATAATTGGCCTCTTTTATGGAAGTACTTCGGATAGACAATCTCTGCCGGGATCTTGTAGCCGGGATCTTTGTCTTCGGATTTGTTGGCGATAGAGTCGTTGGGGACATATTTCTCTCCCGCCTGGATCATAAATTGCTTTATGACGCGATGAAATACGACGCTGTCATATTGTTGCTCCTCTATCAGTTTGATAAAGTTATCACGATGTTGAGGGGTTTCGTTATATAGTTTCACCGTGATCTTGCCCATATCGGTTATGATCAAAACTTTGGTTTCTTTTTCCTGAGCCGCTACGGACAGGGTGCAGAATATAATGTAAAGTAACACCGGTATACGTTTCATCTGAATTCGTTTTTTTATAGTTTATAATAACGGGTATTGTACAAACAAAGCGGCCGGATGTGCATTTCCACCGCCATCTGCCGTTTCCAACCATGCAAAGATAGTGCAAAACTTGTGTTTTCCAAGCTCATGAAATGAAAAATTTATTACAGCGGGAAAAGTCTCGCGCGATAATTAATGATTTGCCATTGATAGAAAAGATTATTATTCTTGACACACTTGACGCGTATGATAGAAAATGTGCCGGCAGAAAGAATTTGCTCTTTTACCTCCTGTTCCTCGCATTATAACGATCATTCAACTGAAAACTTTTACGGCGCGTGTTGCACCGTCGGCGTTGACTGCCGTTTTTCACTGTGACCGTTATTCGGTATACCGTTTCAGCGCCGCCTTCATGGATTCCACTCTCTCAGGCTCCTGCAAAGCCAGATTCTGTTGCTGTTCCAGGTCCGTCCGCAGGTTGTAAAGTTGATATTCGGAAGAGTGGCCTGTATCCGTATTGGTGTACCTGGTTACTGCCGGTCCTTCGGAAGGCGGAATCAAGACCCAGCCGCTACGGCGGAATGTAAGGTCGTTTATACCCTCGAGTACCAGTTCTGCGCGTCCCGTCTTCGATTGTCCAAGCAACGCCTCCAGCACGTTTTGACTGTCAACTTCCTGTTTCAAGGGAACATTTGTCAATGCCGAAAAGGATGACAACAAATCCATTTGGCAGACTACCGCGTCGGAAACGCCCGCCTTGATTTCTTTTGGCCACCGCACAATGAACGGTACGCGTGTCCCTCCATCGAACAGGCTGTATTTCCCACCGCGCAACCGACCGGCAGGACGATGATCGCCAAGCAGTTTAACGGCCTGATCCTGGTAGCCGTCATCGACTACCGGGCCGTTGTCGCTGGAAAAAATCACGAGGGTGTTCTCCGTGAGTCCCCATTCATCGAGATAATTCAGTAACTCGCCGACCGCCCAGTCTGCTTCCAAAATAGCATCGCCCCGGGGCCCCATGCCCGATTTGCCGGCAAACCGTTCGTTCGGCACACGTGGCACATGAGGTTCATGCAGGCCGTAATAAAGGAAAAAAGGTTCATCCTTATGTTCGGAAATAAATTGTTTGGCTTTCGACACAAAAATCTCCGCCATTGTTTCGTCTGTCCAGCGTGCCGCTTTTCCTCCCTTCATGAATCCGATCCGCGAAATGCCGTTGACAATCGACATGTCGTGACCGTGGCTGGGATGCACTTTCAGGAGTTCGGGGTTAAGCTTTCCGGTCGGTTCGTTTTCAAAGTTTTCCCTGTAACTTACATATATGGGATCATTCGGGTCAAGATTATCCACCTTTCCGTTTTCCACATACACACACGGCACGCGGTCGTTGGTAGCTGCCTGGATATAAGAATAAGCATAGCCGACGTCTGCCGGATTGGGGCTGATCGTCGTGTTCCAGTCGATATTGCCGTTGCCTAATCCCAGATGCCATTTCCCGATGGCGCCGGTTGCATATCCTGCCTCCTGCATCAGTTTCGGCAAGGTCTGCCGGTTGGTATCTATAATCAGCGGTGCGTCGCCGGGCAAAATACGCGCATTTTTGTTTTTCCACGGATACAGCCCGGTAACAAGACCGTAACGACTGGGGGTTGAAGTGGCAGACGTACTGTATCCTTGCGTAAAACGAAGACCGTTATTTGCCAGCCGGTCAATGTTTGGCGTCCGAAGGGTTGTGCTGCCGTAGCAACTGACGTCGCCGTAGCCAAGGTCGTCTGCGATAATCACCAGCACGTTGGGCCGTATCTTCGTATCCTGCTTTCCTGCGCAGGATAGCATACTCACGCCTCCCAGAACGGCAGGAAAAAGGCGGACGGCGGATGTAAAACGGATATTTTTCATTGTTGTAACGTATTCTATTTTTACCTATTATCTGAGATTGGGATTTATATTGGTTTCGCTTTCGGGTATTGGCCATACCTCGTCCTGTCCGGTGCGGAAATTCTTTTTCGTCACCCACCATCGTGCATGGGGATCGGCCGGGTAGCCGGCCGGAAGATTCAATGTTCCCTGTGAATCGGGAAACGGAGCGCCCCAGAAATCTCCGGTCAATACTTCGCCCGCAATGTTCCAGCGCAGAATATCCCACAGGCGGATACCCTCCATTGCCAGTTCAATGCGTCTTTCTTTCCGCAAAACAGGACGCAGTTTATCGCTATCGGTTTCGGTTACCGGAGGCATCTTTACCGATTGCCGTCCTCTGACTTTGTTAATGGTCTCATCCAGTAGAGAAAGGGTGACCGGATCGCCCGCTTCCAATACGGCTTCAAGAAAACCCAACAGCACTTCTGCATACCGGATCACAGGCATATTGCCGCCATAACCGGTAGCCAGACTGCCGGTGAAGGTTTCGTCAAAATATTTACGCAGGCCGTAGCCTGTACGTGTTGCCTGTTTTGAAACCGTCAACTGGTCGATGGAAGCCGTATGATCCGGGTGGCAGTCATACGTTTTTCCGGCGAAGGTGCATCCGTCCCACAGTAGCGTATAGGCAAAACGCGGGTCCCGGTTTTCTGCCCGGTTGGTGTAGTTGAACCGCGGATCGTCATACGAGAATGGCGTCCCGTCGATAAAATCGTAATTGACGGCCAGCGCTTCATACGGATTAATGAAATGATATCCGCCCGCAATGGCAGGATAGGCATGTTGCGGCAGGTAATTGGGCGCCTTTAACTCAATAAACTGCGTACTGAAAATATTTTCGGCGCTGTTTTCGTTGGCAGGCGTGAAAAGGCCCACGTAATCGGGATCAATGATATTGTCTCCGAAATCAATGATTTGCCTGTACGTGGCGGCAGCCTCGCGGAATTTATTTTGCGCCAGTTGCAAGCGTCCGAGAAAGGCCAGCGCAGCTTGCCTGGAGGCGCGTCCGATTTCGGCAGCGGGTATGTCTTTGAAGCGGGGCAAGCCTGTCGCCGCCTCGCTCAACTCTTGCGTGACAAAATTTTCTATCTCCGCTTTGGGCGTTTTCGATACGGTGTTTGCCTCTTCCGCTGTCAATACATCGGTAACCAAAGGTACGCTCCCAAAATGCTGCGAAAGATAAAAATACTGACAGGCGCGAATGAAACGGGCTTCCGAACGGAAACGCAACTTTTGTGTTTCGTCCATTGGCACTGCGTCGATATGCGCCAGAAAATCATTGGCAATTGTTATTTTTTTGTATGAACCTTTCCATAGAGAAAGTAAAACCGCATTGTTCGGCAACAAGGTACCGTTTGTCAACCGGTTGAGATTGGAATTGTCGCCACGCCGGTCATACCCGTTATCAGTAGCCAGTTCCAGAAAAGCAAAACCGGCATACGACCACCAGTCCGTAGGTTCGACCTGAAACGCATAACTCAGGTTTCCCCTGTATACAGCCGTTAATCCGATGAATGCATTTGTTTCATTTGTCCAAAACGTAGCGCTGTCGTACTGATTGGTCGGAGATTTTTCCAAGTCGTCGGAGCAGGAAATCTGTATGAACAAACCGGCAAGCAATACTGTTGCCAATCTTTTATGTGATAACTTATTTCTTTTCATATAGTTTTAAAAATTAATGTTAAGCCCGAATACATAAGTAGCCAGTATCGGATAGTACGATCCTCCGGTATTGATTTCCGGATCCCAGCCTTTCCTGTATTTATTTATCGTATATAAGTTGTCGGCGCTGAAATAAACGCGAACCTTGTCTATGAATCGCACAGAATTAATGAATCGTTGGGGTAATGTATAACCGATTTGCAAGTTTTTCACACGCAGGTAAGAAGCGTCAAGCGTCCAGAAATCGGATTGTACATAATTAGGAGCTAACGAATTGGTTAATATCTCCAGCCGGGGATAGTCCACATAACGTTTCGGATTGTCCGGATCAAAACGTCCATCCATCTGCCATTTCTGGATTGTACCCAGATTGAAAAACGCATAGCCTGCATAACCATCCAGATAACCTTTTACTCCACCGACGCCTTGCAGGAAGATTTTAGCGTCAAAACCCTTATATTCCAGGTCGATGTTGAAGGCATAAGTGTATTTGGGAATCCGGCTACCGATATACGTCCGGTCGTACGTTGGGTCAACCACGCCGTCTGGTTTCCCGTCCGGTCCGCTTATATCTTTGTAGCGGACATCTCCGGCCCGGGGATTCGTGTTCACACTGGTCTGGTCCGGCCATGATGCAATATCCGCTTCGTCTATGAAAACGCCGTCGGACAGGTAGCCGTAATAGATTTCCATCGGATAACCGATGAACAGACTGGAGCCGTTGCCGACCAGTCCGTTCGGCTGGTTTACATTGCCGACGCCCAGATCCGTCACTTCGTTTCGGATGATGCTCAGATTTGCCGACAATTTGTACCTGAAGTTCTCAATTCTTTTCTGATGCGAAACATCAAATTCAAAGCCTCTGTTATTAACCTTTCCCGTGTTTATTTCCGAAAGTTCCAAACCCAACACCGCCGATACGCTGGCAGAAGGCTTGTAGAGTATATCGTACGTATGGCGGTAAAAATAAGTTACATTCAAATCTGCCAACCCGTCAAACAACCCCAGTTCAATGCCTGCATCCGTCGTCCTTGTAGATTCCCAATGCAGCAGAGGGTCTTTCAGCAGTGTTAATCCTGCGCCTGTGACGGCCGCACCGCCAAATGAATAGCTCAATCCCGAAGTCAGTGTAGACTGGTAGGGATAGTTGGATATGTTCTGATTGCCAAGTATGCCCCACGAGCCTTTCAATTTCAAGTTGGATACAATATTTCGGAGAGGCTTAAAAAAATGTTCTTCCGACAACCTCCATCCCGCAGCAAGCGATGGAAACGTTCCAAACTTCTTGTCTTTGGGAAACCGGGAAGAACCGTCGAAACGCACAGTTGTTTCGAACAAATACTTTTGATTGAAATTATATTTAAACCTTCCGAAATATGACTGGATTGCCCAACCTGCAAGATTGCCTCCGGCCTGCTGATTTTCTTCGCTACCCATATCCATTACGGTATAATCATTGCTTGGGAACTGCTGGCGGTAACCGCTGAAACTGTCAATATCTTCGGCTTCAAAAGCATATCCCAGCAACAGGTCGACGTCATGCCCACTGAAATTCCTTACATATTCCGCCGAGGCTTGCGCCGTCTTGTAAGTGCGTTTATTGCGTTCCTGATTCAGGTTGGACGTTGTCAAATCCAGATTATCATTCAGCCGTTGCGACGCCCGGTAGGAAATCTGCTCTTCCAGACCGTAATTGTATCCTGCTATTCCCGAAAGCGTCAATCCTTCGGCAGCCTTCCAGTCCAGCCGCACATTGGAGTTGAATCGCGTAACGGGCGTGCGCAGGTACGATGCACTGGCCAGCCATGCTGTGGGCGTTCCTGCATTGGCAGGACCGTTGCTAAAGTCGCCGTTGGTGTATCGACCTGTATAGATAGCCGGATAGCGTACCGCATAAGTAACGATGCCTTCCACACCGCCGGCGTCTATTGCACCTACCGTCTGCGGCTCGTTGCGTTCCTCCACCGAACCGGATAAATGCGTCGTCAGCGTCAGGTTGTCGAATAAATCGCTGGTCAGATTTAACCGCCCATTGTAACGGCGATAACGGTTTCGCTCAACAAGCCCCTGCTGATCCAGATAACCAAACGAAGCGAAATAACGGTTCGCATTCGTGCCACCCGTCAGACTTAAATCATGCCCGGTATGGATCCCCGAACGGCTGAACGTTTCTTTTAAAAAGTTCGTATTTGGATAATTATCCGGATCCGTACCGTTTCTGTACTTTTCAATGTCTTCGGCAGAATAGGCTTGCCGGCCAATGGCTTCATTATACATCTCCGCATATTCCCATGAAGTAGCCAGTTCGGGAAATTCGGTCGGGTTTTGCCATCCGGCATAGGCATTGTAATTTATTTTTATCCGTCCTGTTTTGCCTTTTTTCGTTGTTACCAGCACTACGCCGTTCGCCGCCCGTGCGCCGTAAATAGCCGCGCTGGAGGCATCCTTCAATACCGAGATGGTTTCCACATCGTCCGGCTGAACACTGTTGAGCGTGCCGGGAATACCGTCAATCAAAACAAGTGCGTCCGGCGATGCGCCAAAAGAACCAACACCGCGCACCCTGATTTCTCCGCCATCGGCTCCGGGCTTCCCGGAACGCTGAATCACCGTCACACCCGTCAGTTCGCCGGTCAGTGCATTTGTCAGTTGGCCGACAGGTTTGCCTCTCAACCGTTCCGATGATATTTGCGTTACCGAACCGATCAGGTCTTGCCGCTTTTGCGTGCCGTAGCCTATCACCACAATCTCGTTCAACAGGTTGTAATCTTCCGCAAGATGAATGATTACCGGCTCGCCAATCTCGTAAACCTCTATTTCCTGCGGCTTGTATCCAATGTAATTAACAACAAGCGTCACCGGAAGCGAAGCAACCGCTAAGCTGAAATTACCGTCGGCATCCGTCGCCGTACCGGTTTTCGCATCGTTTTTGACGGTCACCGAAGCGCCGGTAACCGCTTCATGGCTATGTCCGTCCGTTACTGTTCCCCGGATACCTGCCGTTTGCGCCTGCGCCTGCAAAGATACCGGCAGCAAGCCCGTCATCCCCCAAATGGCAATAAAATACAATAACTTTGTCATGTTAATAATTACTTTAGTAAAACGTCTTTTTTGATTAAAATTTACGGTGCAAAGATAAAAGGGGATAATTCTATCTACAATCCCTTATTTATGGTATTTTTTGGCTATGCGACGTAGTCAGCGTTGGCTATGCTACGTAGTCAGCGTTGACTATGCGACGTAGTCAACGTTGGCTATGCGACGTAGTCAGCGTTGGCGCTTTCGGAACAGATCTTTTCCGCCGGTTTCATATCCCAACTTGTAAGATGTCGGCCAATCGTTCGGAATGAAACGATTCGCAATAATTAAGGGTCAATATATGTTTCTAAAAATCCGGAATCCTGTTCGGTTTCTATTGTTATAGTCTTTGTATCGGCCGGAATAAGGACGGTTTGTCCCTGACGGATGTGTAACTCATTCTTTTTGTTATCCCTGATGATAGCTTTACCTTTCGTACATATATATATTACAAAAGAATCAAGCGAAGCATGGTCGCGTTGTTGGGTTTTATTGATATTGAGCAGGTTGGTGGTGAAATATTTGCATTTTACGAGTTCCGTCGCTTTATTTTCATGTGGAGTATATTGGGTTTTACAGTCCGAATAGAACGTATAATCAATCGCATCTATTGCTGCTATGGTATGGAGTTCCCGTTCATTACCATTGGAATCTTTACGGTTGTAGTCATAAATACGGTACGTAATATTACTGGTCTGTTGTATTTCTGCGATGAAACATCCCGATCCGATTGCGTGTATGCGTCCTGCCGGTAGGAAGAAGACATCGCCCGGTTTGACGGGATAGCTTTTGAGTATGTCCATAATGGTATTGTTTTCTACGCGATGAAGATATTCGCCGGCGTCTACCGGTTGTGAGAAGCCGCTGTACAGGATAGCGTCCGGCGCTGCTTTCACGACATACCACATTTCTGTTTTACCGGATGAGTGATGACGTTTAGCGGCCAGTTCGTCACCGGGGTGCACTTGTACGGATAAGTTTTCATGTGCATCAATAAACTTTATCAATAACGGGAAAGTGTTGCCGGATTGCCGGAACACGTTTGTTCCGAGCAGTTGCGCTCCATACGTCTTGATTAACTCATCAATGGTCTTTCCTGCCAGGGGGCCGTTGTTCACAACGGAAAAGTTTTGTTCTACGTGTGAAAGCTCCCAGCTTTCGCCTATCTTTCTTGAATCGGGGGAAAATCCTTTATAGGGAAGAAGATCTGTCCCTCCCCATATTATTTCTTTAAAAATAGGCTCAAATGTAAGGGGATATAGCATGTTTGTTACGTATTTCGGTTTTTTTTCAATACAATGGCCGAGCGTGCCGGGATGTAGAGTTTTAACCATCCTTTTTTCTCATTTTCATAAAGTTTATCCGGTTGAGTGAAATGTTCCATCGTATTATCGTTTAATCCATTTCCTCCAAACCGTTTATCATCGGTGTTAAGCGCCACCTTATATTTTCCTTCGGGCACCAGGAATCCATAACCGGTAAATGATTGAACAGGATTAAAATTGAAGACAAAAACAAGATCATTTCTCATGTACGCGAGTATCTGATCCCTGTCGTTATCCCCTATTTTTTGAATGGAGGTGGCCTGAAAGTCTTTTACGCTACGTATAAGGCGGAGCATCTCGCGATCAAAGTCTCCCAGAAAGTGATATTTCAGATTCGGGTTGTCGACAAGATCCCATTGGCGACGGGCGTATTTATAGGACCAACCGTTTCCTTCGCGCGGAAAGTCAATCCATTCAGGATGTCCGAATTCATTTCCCATGAAATTCAGATATCCTCCGTTGATCGTAGTCGCAGTAACTAAGCGTATCATTTTATGTAAGGCCATTCCCCGTTCGACCCTGAAATTAGGATCGCCCACCTGCATGTGCCAATACATCTCGGCGTCCATTAACCAGAAGACGATGGTTTTGTCGCCGACCAGCGCCTGATCATGGCTTTCTGCATAACTAATCGTTTTCTCTTCTTTCCGACGATTGGTTGTTTCCCACCATATAGCTGAGGGATGCCAGTCTTCATCCTTCTTTTCTTTTAGCGTTTTGATCCAGAAATCAGGAATATTCATCGCCATTCTGTAATCGAAACCATATCCTCCGTTTTCAACCCTCGTAGCAAGTCCGGGCATTCCGCTTACTTCTTCCGCAATGGTAACGGCTTTCGGATTGACTTCGTGTATCAGTTTGTTGGCCAGTGTGAGATAGGCAATAGCGTCGCCGTCCTGACGGCCATTGTAATAATCTCCGTAGTTTGTGAAATCTTCTCCCGAGCCATGACTGTAATATAACATGGAGGTTACGCCGTCGAAACGGAATCCGTCGAAGTGATATTCTTCCAGCCAGAAT
The DNA here is from genome assembly GCA_031260095.1 of Tannerella sp. GTDB lineage: Bacteria > Bacteroidota > Bacteroidia > Bacteroidales > Tannerellaceae > Tannerella. Next base: position 10,575 of record JAIRKN010000035.1, read on the forward strand.
TTACAGTTTGATAATAGGAAATGCAGCACTTCGTTTTTACCGTAATCAAAACAAAGTGAGTCCCAGATCGAATGTTCACGGCGTGCTCCCGTATGAAAATATTGATAACCGGAACCGTCGAAACAACCCAATCCTTCCGCTTCATTTTTTACGGCATGGCTGTGCACAATATCCATGATGACAGCGATCCCCATTCCGTGTGCATCGTCAATCAGGCGTTTCAGCTCGTCCGGCGTTCCGAAGCGTGAAGAGGCGGCAAAAAAACTGCTTACGTGATATCCGAACGAGCCGTAGTAAGGATGTTCCTGTATCGCCATAATCTGGATAGCATTGTATCCGTCGCCGGCGATCCTCGGAAGGATGTTTTTACGGAACTCTTCATACGTTCCGGTTTTTTCATCCTGCGACGCCATCCCTATATGACATTCGTAGATCAGGAGGGGAGAGGTTTGAGGATTGAAATTTTCATTTCCGAAAGTATATGTTTTTTCAGGCTCCCATACCTGGGCCGAGAATATTTTAGTTTGTTCATCTTGTACGACTCGCCGGCACCATGCAGGGATTCGTTCTCCGTATCCACCTTCCCATTCAACGAGCAGTTTGTATAAATCCAGGTGATGTATAGAAACTTCGGGAAGAAGAATTTCCCAATTCCCATTCTCTGTCTTTATTAAGCGGTAGTTTTCGTTTTTCTCCCAATTATTAAATGTACCAATGAGGTAAATAGCGGTTGCATTGGGCGCCCATTCGCAGAAAAACCAGCCGTTCTGCCGGCGGTGCAACCCGAAATATAAATAGCCCGAAGAGAAGTCGGATAAAGATTGCGCGCCGTTTTGAGTAATTTCTTTCTCTTTCTCAACGACAAAATTATAACGTCCTTCGATTGCATTACCGTATGGTGTTAACCACGGATCGTCCTGTATTAATTGAAGCGTTTTCCCGCTCATTCTGTTTTTTTTAAATCAATACACTAATTTTCAACAGACAAAAATACTTTTATATTTTAATATAACCATGTTTTATATGAAATTTCTTGATAAAGATAATTAAAAAGTTTTCAATATTTCGTTTTTCTTCCTATCTTTGTCTACACTTCAATACATTACAAAGTGATTTTGGAACATGAGGAGAGAAATAAAAAAGTTGAGTTTTTACGTCATAATGATTATCGTTTTTGGATCATTAATGTATTTAATCGCGCAAAAAGGCTCTTCTCAACATCTTTCCGATCAGAATATAATCACGCACACCGAAACACAATCCCTGTACGATGGCTTCCATTTATTTTCGCATCTGACATTGGAACACATTCAGTCGTCGACGGGCATTTTATTGTTGCAGATTCTCATTATCCTTGCAGTTTGTCGTATTGTAGGAGTATTATTTAAAAAAATAGGACAACCTTCTGTGATCGGCGAGATCATTGCGGGTATTATTTTAGGCCCGTCTGTTTTAGGATCTATTTTCCCGCAGGTATCATCCTTTATTTTCCCGGAAGAATCATTTTCAAATATTCAGATATTAAGTCAGTTCGGCCTCATCCTCTTTATGTATACCATTGGGATGGAACTGGATTTAAGCATAGTGAAAAAACGGTTTCAGGATACGATTCTGATCAGTCACGCCAGTACGATTGTACCATTTTTTCTCGGTATGCTATTCGCATATTTCATTTACGATACATACGCGAGTGAGGAAGTCCCGTTTCTTTCTTTCGCATTATTTATCGGCATATCATTAAGTATTACGGCCTTTCCCGTTCTGGCAAGGATCATTCAGGAACGGGGAATGACAAAAACTCACCTTGGGTCAATTTCTCTGGCAAGCGCGGCAAACGGTGACATAACGGCCTGGTGCTTATTGGCGGCCGTTATTGCTTATGCCCAGGCGGGAAGCATAAACAACGCCATTTTTAATGTCCTGTTTTCCCTGGTCTATGTCGTTATCATGTTATTTGTAATACGTCCGTTGTTACGTATTATCGGCAACCTGTACCATAATAAAGAAGTCGTTGATAAATCATTGGTAGCGCTGATGTTTTTTATCTTACTGGCTTCTTCCTGTGTGACGGAACTCCTTGGCCTGCACGCCTTATTCGGGGCTTTTATTGCGGGAATGATTATGCCCGAAAATATGAAATTCCGAAAAATAATGAACGAAAAAGTAGAAGATATTTCCCTTGCTTTATTCCTGCCTTTGTTCTTTGTCTATATGGGATTAAAAACAGAAATAGGATTGATCAATAGCAAAGATATGTTGCTGTTATGCGGCGCATTTATTCTTGTTGCGATCATTGGCAAATTCGGGGGAACACTGATTGCGGCGCGTCTCTCCAACGAAAGCTGGAAAAACAGCTTGTATATGGGCGCTCTGATGAATACCCGCGGACTCATGGAACTGGTCGTCTTGTCCATAGGCATCGAAATGGGAATCCTGACCCCTACGGTTTTTGCCATACTGGTATTGATGACTTTGGTCACAACGTTTATGACTACTCCGTTAATATCCTTTATAAGCCTTTGTTTCCGTATGTCCGAACGTATAAAACTATATCGTGAAGAGCGGCTTAAAACAAATACATATAAAGTATTACTTTCGTTTGGCAGGGCCAGCAACGGGCAGGTGATGCTTGACCTTGCGCACCAGATGTTCTCTAAAAAAACGGAAAAACTGGAAGTTACCGCTCTTCATCTGACAGTTGGCTCGGATATAAATCCGTTGCGTACGGAAGATTTTGAAAAAGTCAGTTTCGCACCGATTTTATACGAGGCCAACAAACTGAATATGCTGATAAAAACGAGATACGACGTATGTGGTAATGCGGAACAACACATCTGTTCGATCGTAAATACGGAAGATTTTGATTTTCTCCTGGTAGGCGCCGGCGTATCAATGAGTGATCTTTCTACGGATGTTACCGCCCATAGAACATGGGAAAAAATATTCCGTATCTTCTGGAGAAAAAAAACAGGTAATTTCATTTTTTATCCCGGCTCTTTGATCAAAGATAAATCGAAGGAGTTTATCGAAAGAAGTAATTGCAGCGTAGGAGTTTTTGCAAACAGGGGCTTTATTCGTGCCGAGAATATACTGACTGTATTCAATTCCGCAGAAGATCTGATTTTGTTGGATTATGTGGAACCTTTACAGCGGTCGACACAAGGATTTGTAAAACTAATGAACCGTGTCAGTCCTACCGCTACGGATAGTGAAACGGTGGCCGGCGCACTGTCGGGATACTTAAAGAAAGCGAAAGAAACAGCCATTCCGTTTGAAAAAAACCTGACTACGGACATCCTGAAAGAAGCGGATTTGATGCTGGTAAGTTACAATACCTGGTCGATCCTCCTGGAAGAATGTGAAGATATATTACAGGATATGCCCTCCACATTTATCATAGAACATAAAGATT
>JAIRKN010000068.1 GCA_031260095.1 Tannerella sp.
TAAACCGGGTAGGCGTTGACGCCAGCGAGTTTAAATATCATGGCGGCTCCCGGATCATAGCTCCGAAAGGTAAGAAAATCTTTGACGCAGGAGAAAAAGAAGCGAAAACCGTAACCGGATTACTTAAACGTTCCGATCTTGAAAAATTACGCGCAAAATTCCCCGTCTGGAAAGATGCGGATAGGTTTCAATTGATATGAGGCCCGGTAGACTCCTGCCCTGCCTGCGCGTCATACCTGTCCCGAATATTTTGAATACGTAAGCCGGATAATATTCAATATCGTTTCCTTGCTTTTTTCTAAGGAATTGACGGGGAGAAATTCGTAGCGTCCGTGAAAATTGATTCCACCGGCAAAGAGATTAGGGCAGGGTAGTCCCATAAACGAAAGCCTGGCTCCGTCGGTACCTCCGCGTATCGGTTTGATAACCGGCGTTACGCCACAGGCTTTCATTGCCTCAGATGCAATGTCTATAATCTCCTTATGCGGCTCGACTTTTTCGCGCATGTTATAATACTGATCTTTTATTTCGACCGATAGCTCTACGTTCCATTCATCCCTCATGTGTTGCGCCAAGTTTTCGATCCGTTCCTTTTTGGTTTCGAATAGTTTGCGGTCGTGATCACGTATGATATAAGACAGGGTAGCCTCTTCGACCGTTCCGTGGAGGGAAGTAAGATGATAGAATCCTTCGTAGTTTTCGGTTTTTTCCGGGCGCTGCTCTTCCGGCAACCGGTTGTGGAAGCAGATCGCCGATTGTAAGGCGTTGTGCATCTTATTTTTTGCATATCCCGGATGGATATTGCGTCCTTTAATGGTGATCCCGGCCGACGCTGCATTGAAGTTTTCGTATTCCAGTTCGCCGATCGCACCTCCGTCCATTGTGTAGGCCCATTTACACCCGAACTTCGCCACATCGAATTTATCTGCTCCGCGCCCGATCTCTTCGTCAGGCGTAAAAGCAATCCGAACTTTGCCGTGTTTTATTTCCGGGTGCTCCAAAAGATGTTTCATGGCCGATACAATAGCCGCTATACCCGCTTTATCGTCTGCACCCAATAATGTAGTTCCATCGGTTACAATCAGTTCCTGACCGATATAATCGTTCATTTCGGGAAACACGGAGGGAGATAAAACGATGTTCCGTTCTTCGTTGAGAACGATGTCGCCGCCCCGGTAATTTACGATGCGCGGCTTCACATTTTGTCCGGACATGTCGGGACTTGTATCAAGATGAGCGATAAAGCCTATGACAGGCACATCCGTCATTCCGGGATGTGTTTGGGTAGTATGCCCGTCCGTGTTGGCCGGAAGGGTTGCCATGATATATCCGTTTTCATCCGTCGAAATATCACTCATCCCTATTTCCAGCAGTTGTTTTTCCAACTCTTTTGCAAAAATGAGCTGCCCTTCCGTACTTGGTGTTGTTGTAGAAGACTCGTCGGATTGCGTATCGAATGTTACATATCTAAGAAAAAAACCGGTAGCGTTCATATTGATAAGTGATTTTAGTGATGGTTGTTTGTTGCGATCACCCCTGCCGGATACTGCATCGTAACACAGTGGAGCGAGCCATGCTGCTTTATCAATGCACGACAGTCTATGCCGATCATATCCCTGCCGGGGAATGCTTTTTGCAGCGTTTCTTTTGCGATTTCATCTTTGTCGCTTTTATAAAAAGGGATCAATACGGCTCCGTTTATAATCAGGAAATTTGCGTAAGTAGCCGGTAGGCGTTCGCCGTCCCATATCACTTCGTCAGCCATTGGTAGAGGGATTAACCGGTAGGGTTTACCGTCTGCGGTACGGAAGGCGTTCAGTTCTTCTTCCATCGCCTGCAACTCGGTGAAGTGTTCGTCCGTTTCGTCCGTACACTGCACATACGCGATAGTCTGTTCATCGCAGAAACGGGCTAATGTATCAATATGACTGTCCGTATCATCTCCGGCCAGATAACCGTTCTTCAGCCAGAGCATCCGGTCTATTCCCAGAAAATCTTTGAGGTGGTATTCCAACTGTTCTTTATTCAGGTACTCGTTGCGGTTTGCCGAAGCAAGACATTCGACGGTCGTGAGGAGCGTACCTCTTCCGTCGGTTTCGAGGCTTCCACCTTCGAGTATGAAGGGCTGCATATTTACGACGTCGACCTCTTTGTGAAAAGTTCCTGTCCGGAAAAGAAACCGTGTAATCAAATTATCATGATTTGCGGCAAATTTCATGCCCCAGCCATTGAATACAAAATCGTAGACGACCGGTTTGCCGTCCGCAAAAACCGTGATACCTCCATGATCGCGCGCCCAGGTATCATTTGTCTGCGTTTCACGGAAAATGATCCGGGAATCATTTATATCTCCTAACTGGCGGCGGACTTCGTTTTCATTTGTGCAAACAATCAGGAGTGTTTCCCGCTTCACGATCTCTCGTGCAATCGCAACGAAACAGGCGGTCGCCTCTTCAAGTACCGGCGCCCAGTCCGTCTGTCGATGCGGCCACGTCAATTGAACGCCGCTTTGAGGATACCATTCCGCCGGGAATATTATTTTTTCTTCCATATATGTTTAATTTATGCGAAACAAAAATACAAAAAATGTATCTTTGTAGCCGGTCTAATGATTATAATAATGAAAGAAAAATATTTCAGATATTCTCTCGTCGCGCTGATTATCTTTTTGGGGTGGTTGGTTATAAGTGGATTGTGGTCGTTTGTCAATGGATTGTTAGGGGCGTTTACCTTGTATGTTCTTGTCCGTGGTCAGATGATTTGCCTGACGGAAAAGCGAAAGATGAAGAATGTAATGGCTGCGATCCTGATTCTGTTGGAGGTTTTCGCGTGCGTTTTGGTGCCGATCTATTTTCTTGCGTGGCTGCTGATCGGAAGAATACAGGACATAAACGTAGATGTTTCGCAGTTGCTGGCAACCGTGCAACACTTTATTGCGCTTGTACAGGAAAAGACAGGCTATGACGTTTTGAGTATCAGTAATATCGAAACGGCAACAGGTTATGCGACAAAGGCCCTCCATTTTATTATCGGCCAGATCAGCGGACTGGTCATTACTACCGTAGTGATGATCTTCTTATTATATTTTATGCTGATAAGCCGTAAAGCAATGGAAGGTTATGTGTACAGTTTATTGCCTTTTAATGAAAACAATAAATATATGGTGATGGGTGAAATCCATAATATGGTTCGTTCCAATGCAATAGGGATACCGTTACTTGCTATTGTGCAGGGAGCAATTGCTATCATGGGTTACTGGGCGGCCGGCGTGCCCAGTCCGTTTTTGTTTGGCGTTATAACTGCTTTTGCGACGATTGTTCCCCTCATCGGGACCGGGCTTGTCTGGTTTCCGCTTGTCGTTTACCTGGCTCTGACCGGTAACTGGGTGGCCGCGGTCGGATTGGCTCTCTATTGTGCTGTCATACTAATCAATGTAGACAATGTCATCCGTTTTATTTTGCAGAAAAAACTGGCGGATACGCATCCTCTGATAACGGTTTTCGGTGTGATACTCGGCCTCCACCTTTTCGGCTTCTGGGGGGTTATTTTCGGCCCGTTACTGATGTCCATGTTCTTTTTGCTGGTGAATATTTTCAGGAAAGAATATCTTGACGGTAAGAAGTGATTTATGAATGAAGTCATGGAGTATATATCTTCTGTTTCTTTTGTAAAAGTAATCGAATTTATCGGTACGATTGCTTTTGCGATAAGTGGTGTGAGGCTTGCCGCTGCAAAAGAATTTGATTGGTTCGGAGCACTTGTTGTCGGATTTGTTACCGCTATCGGAGGAGGTACGGTAAGAGACTTATTGCTCGATGTGACCCCGTTCTGGATGTTAAACCCCATCTATCTGATCTGTTCGGTAACCGGCCTGATGATTGTGATTATTTTCAGTAAAAAACTGGTACGGCTTGATACGCCGTTTTTTATATTTGATACGATCGGCCTTGCATTGTTTGTTGTAGTAGGTATTGAAAAGTCGATTCGTTTGAATTATCCTTTTTGGGTCGCTATCGCCATGGGAACGATTACCGGTATAGTGGGGGGAATCATACGCGATATTTTCATACATGAAATACCTCTGGTCTTTCGTAAGGAAATTTATGCGTTAGCCTGCATTTTCGGAGGCATTATTTACTGGATCTGTTATCGTATGGATTTTTCAAATGTAGTTTGTGAGATAACGGCGTCAGTCGCTATTTTTATGGTCCGCGTACTTGCAGTGAAATATCAATGGGGCCTGCCGAAAATGAAA
>JAIRKN010000085.1 GCA_031260095.1 Tannerella sp.
ACCTTTCCTCCATTGCTCCAGCGAGTACCAAAAACAGCGTCACATCCTTCCTTTTCCATCAGGCGATAAAAAGAAACCAAGTCGTTTGGATCGTCCGACATGTCCGCCATAAAGACAGCTACACAATCTCCGGTAAAATTCGCCAGTCCTTTCCGAACGGCGTAACCGAAACCATTAGGGCCCGCATTTGTGACGTAACGAACTGTAGAGGTTTGATTTGTGATTTCGGCCAATATTTTTAATGTATTGTCTCTCGAATTGTCGTTTATTACAAGTATTTCGTGTTCTATATCCGCATTGTTAAGAGCTTTAAAGAGTTGCTCTATGGTTTCTTTTATACATCCCTCTTCATTATATGCGGGTATGATTACCGACAGCTTCATTGCTACTTCTTTTTTGCAATAACTAATAATTGTTTTCCCATGATTTTCCACATTATGGGCATATATAAATATAATTTAACCAGCCATGGCGATTGCGGGATTTTACTTTTGGTTGTATAGGGAAGAAATCTCGGTATTATCTTATCCACATGAAATCCGGTTAATTCCAGCGCTTCCTTTATACTTTTATCCGTTAACGGCGTATGATGGTCAAAAAAATCCCAATAGTCTGCGCCAATATATTTGATGTTAGGTTGCAAAATAATGATTTTGCCCCCCCCCCCACTTAACATTCTTTTACATTCGTTTAGAGTTAAGACTATTTCTTCTTTGGATATATGCTCAAAAAAATTCGATATGAAAATAACGTTCACTGAATTAGACGCTATTTCGTCCATTTGGGATGACTTTGCTTTCACAACCTGCACGTTGGGAGCGGCATAATCCACTGTGTCGGGATTTATATCTACGGCGATTTTTTTCCCTGCTTCAATATTGTTTATGAACTCACAATATCCCGCCGCCAAATCCAAAACACAGCCATTTTTATCTACATATCTGGAAAAATAATGTTTGCAAAGAACTTTCCACAGCTTCTTTTTATTTTCAATTTCTCCGGATTGGAATCTCACCTGATATAACGCATCTATTTCCATTTTATACTCTTTTATTCATTGAATCAAAAATCTCTACAGCCGTTGTTTGCAAATCATATTTCCAGCGCCATTCGGGATAGTGGGCTTTAAATTTGGATAAATCGGAAATATACCATATATGATCGCCAATCCGGTTTGTCTCGCTATAGACGACGTTCATCTTTTTGCCGGTTATTTCTTCGCATAATGCAATAGCTTCTTTCATTGAACAGTTTGAAAAACGGCCGCCGCCTGCATTGTACACTTCTCCCGGACGGGGATGTTGGTAAAATTGCCAGAACATGCCAATCAAATCCGACGAATGAATATTGTCCCTGACCTGCTTCCCTTTATAGCCGTAGATTGTATATTCGTCGCCCGTGATTGCACATTTCATCAGATAAGACAGAAACCCGTGCAGCTTGGTTCCCGAATGCATGGGGCCGGTAAGGCATCCTCCACGAAATACGCCGACATTAAGCCCGAAGTAACGCCCATATTCCTGCGCCAGCACATCTGCCGCTACTTTCGAGGCTCCGAAAAGCGAATGTTTCGAGCGGTCAATACGCATTGCCTCGTCAATTCCATTTGCGTAGTACGGATGTGTTTCCTCTATTTCCCAACGATTTTCCAGCTCTGCCAACGGCAATTCATTGGGCGTATCTCCATAGACTTTGTTTGTAGAGGTAAATATAAAAACAGCCTGGGAGTTTGCATGTAAACGGGTACATTCCAAAAGATTGGACGTTCCTGTAGCGTTTACCCCAAAATCCGTCAATGGCTCTTGGGCGGCCCAGTCGTGACTGGGTTGAGCGGCTGTATGTACAACCAGTACGATATCCTTACTATACTCTTTGAATATCGTTTCTATTTCTGCAAAATTACGAATATCAACCGAACAGTGTCTATAATTGCCGACTGATTCTTCCAACAGCTTCTCATTCCATAAAGTGGAAGCCTCTTTTCCAAAGAAATAAGAACGCATGTCATTGTCTATTCCGATTACCAAATCCACTTTTTGCGAAAAAAAGCGGACTGCTTCGCTGCCGATTAATCCTGCAGCGCCTGTTATAATTGCTACTTTCATCCTGCCAATATATTTTTGAGTTGTTTTTCGTCTTTTTTAATCCATTCGTATATATCTGTAAGCAACGTTTGCAGATTTCTGCGAGGATTCCAGCCGGTTTCTTCCGTTACCAGAGAATGATCGGTAATATAAATGGGTATATCTCCCGTTCTATTTGTTAATATCTTTTCAATCGGCGTTTTGTTTCCTGTAATTTCAGCGCAGTGTTCAGTTAATTCTTTCAGCGAAAAGCTGACGTTACGGCCGCCGCCTGCATTGTATACTTTTCCTGCTACTTCCGTAAAATGCGCAAGCTCATAATCGACCAAATCGAATAAATCGTAGATGTGCATCACATCGCGCACCTGCTTTCCGGAGCCGTTGTAGCCGATGTAAGACAGTACCTTTTTCCAGAAATGACGCGCCATCCACAGTACAACCACTCCCTGATCTACTTTTCCCATCTGGCGAGGTCCGGCAATCACTCCACAACGGTTTACTACCGCCTTTAGACCATAAAACGCTTCATATTCCTGAAGTATCAATTCGGACGCCAACTTGGTTGCGCCGTAAAAAGAGCGTGCACCCAATAACGGAAATGTCTCCGCAATTCCGTTTTTGCTGCACCCCTGTACAGGCTGCACGTCTTCCAGCTCAAACCGGAAATCATTTTCGCGATAATTCAGGTTTTCCAATGTCTTAATCGGATATATGCGACTGGTGGAAAGAAATATAAAACCTGCATTGTGTCTTGTGGCCAGGTTCAGCAAATGAATGGTACCGTTGAGATTGGTGTTAATCAAATAATCGGGCGTTCCGTCCAATCCGGCAAGAATGGACGGCTCGGCGGCGGCATCTATGATAAAATCAATCTTTTCATCAATGCACAAGTCTTCTTTATTTCGAATATCGCCGTGTAGAAATTCGACTCCGACCGATTTCAAAAAGGGAATGTTTAACTCCGACCCTCGCCGTTTTAAACTGTCTAACGCAATTATTTTCCAATCCGGATATTTACTTTTTAATAAGAAAGCAAGATTGGATCCGACAAATCCGGCTCCTCCGGTAATTAATATCGTTTGTGTCATATAATAAATAAGTAATAGACAAAAATAAATTATAATCCGTGTTCGCAACTTGGAATGTGTCAAACACGAATTTATTGTTTATTGATGCATTTTGCCGTTTTTCATTGCCAATGTCTTTTTTAATGATTAAAATCATAAGACTTCTTCCTCCCTATTATTACTGTGTCAAAATACAATCCTTTCTTCATGGGAAAAACAAAAGATAATAATACGCCAATAAGAGTAGAAGGAGAAATAAAGATAAAGTTAATTAATACATTGACAACACGATTTTTCGTATATAAAATTTCTTGTAAGTAAGACATCCATAATTGTACAATAACTTCAAAATAACTTCCCGTCTTCTCCGCAACAATAATTTCAAATCCATATTCGTTTAAGGCATGGATTAGTCCATTGACTGTAAAACGACGAAAATCATATGGAAGTTCATGTTCAAAACAAACAAAGGGAACAGTAATTAAAATCTTTCCTCCTGGTTTCAGGATACGATTAAGTTCTGCTAAAGATCCATTAATATTAGGAACATGTTCTAAGACTTCATTGGATAGGATACTGTCAAAAGTTTCGTCATTGAAAGGTAAATTTTCCCCATCATAATAAATATCCACATTTTCATTCTGATGGGAATGACCTTCATTTTCTACATCTATTCCTACATATTCCCGTACATGCTTAAACAGATATTTATATGGTTTGGAACCACAACCAAAATCCAACAATCTTCCGTTCAGTTCACTTGCATATTTCTTCATTGCTTTCGCCAAATGCAAACGAAAAAAGAAAAAAGGATTTACAAAGATACTAATGACATTAGGAAAGAATTGTTGATGCTTATAGAACGAAATTAATTGTTGTAACATTCTTAGAATTTATTAATTGTTTCAACCACTTTACAAATATCATCGGATGTATGCCCGTAAGAAATCGGCAGACTCAATGTCGTTCTATGAATTTCTTCGGATACAGGATAGCTGTCTTTATCCAATATTCCCTGCATGGCCTTTTGTTTATGCGGAGGAATAGGATAGTGAATATCCGTTTTGATATGATTCTTTAATAGAAAATCTTTTAGTGCATCCCTTTGGGGGTGCCGTATATTAAAAATATGATAGACATCATAGCAGTCATCAGAAATGGACGGTTTGATAAAATCCGGTTTCAACTCCTTAAAATATATCTGAGCCAACATGCGTTTATGAGAATTTATCTTGTCTAAATATTTCAATTTAACGGATAAAAAAGCTGCCTGTATCTCGTCCAGGCGCGAGTTAAATCCGATATAATCGTTCTGATATTTTATCTTTGAACCGTAATTCCGCAGAGAACGAAATACCTCATTCAGTTTCTCGTCATCAGTTATTATTGCTCCGGCGTCACCCAATGCTCCTAAATTTTTTGTCGGATAAAAAGAATAAGCTCCAATACCAAATGTCCCCACTACTTTATTCCTGTACCTGGCGCCATGAGCCTGTGCGCAATCTTCAATCACCGGTAAATCATACCGGCCGGATATATCCATTATTCTCCCCATCTCACAGGGTTTTCCATATAAATGAACGACCATGATTGCCCGGGTTTGGGAGGTGATATGCTCTTCTATCTTTGATGAGTCAATATTACAGGTTATAATATCAGGCTCCACTAAAACCGGTTTCAGACCACATTGGAGAATAGACAGGATGGTTGCAATATACGTGTTTGAAGGAACAATGACTTCACTTTGAGGCGGAAAATTATATGCCCGCAGTGCCAGCATTAACGCATCCAGTCCGGAAGCCACCCCGATACAGTGAGAGCTTCCGCAATAAGCGGCAAAATCTTTCTCAAAAGCCTCAACCTCTTTCCCCAGAATATACCAGCCACGCTTTAAAAACGCATCCACCTTTTCCCGGTATTCCGCTTCAAAAGGTTTATTCAGGTTTCCCAAATGTTCATATTCAATCATAAGGCTCATAAATATAGTCGTCAGGATTAAAATATTCGGAAGCTAAAACCATAAGGATGGCATTTTTGCTGAAACGATGCATCGTATGATAATCGTCCGGATAAAGAATCAGACATTTATGTGGCGAATCCAGTATAAATTCCTGCTTTTCTTTTCCCGTGTCGTTTGAAATCGTACATTGTCCCTGCAGGCAAATGGCTGCCTGTACGGTTGTATGGTGCCGGTGATTTCCTCTCACGGAATCGTCCACACCATAAATATAAAAAATACGTTTTATATCAAACGGGATTACTTTTTCAATCACCGTCAAGTTCCCTCGATTATCGGTAAATGTTTGTAAATCTATTATTCTTGCCATAAAGATAAATTTATTGTTTATGTAACAGTTTTATATAGTGAAACTCTTTAAAACCTCGCCGTATAAATGTTTCAGCAAGATATTTGCAGTAAGCCCGGCCATGTAGATACCGTTCTGCCTCTTTCACGGGAGGATATTGTTCACGAATATTCCCGATTGCTTTTGCGTACGGATTAAACAAAAAAGTGATAGCAGCATCATTCCGTTGATAATAGGGTCGCGGAGAAAAAAAACGGGGAGAAACAAAGGTCAGTGAATGAAAATGAAAAAAGATTACCTCAAACCGTTTACCGCTGCTTAACTCCAGTCCGGTCAATTTCCCGTTGATACACTCGAACGAATATTGTTGCATATTCCACGGGGCGAGGCCGCCACCCAAATGTTTCAATACATGGACGCCTTCGAAACGCTCCGTCCAGTCATCCAGGTATTTTTGATCACCGAATTTCCCATCCTCAAACCGATTATAGCACCATTCCAGGCAGGCTTTTCTCCACCATTGCAATGCCGTCAATCCTCGCTCGTCATTCCTGAAAGTCACAAATTGCACACAGTAGATACCGGTTTTCCAGCCCTGGTCATACTTCGGCGTATATCTGTGTAATGTAATCAATATGGAATCACTCCCCATTTCATCTATCAAGGGCCGGGGCGATGAAAAGAAATACAAATCCGCATCCAAATAAGTACAATGCTCGACATCATAATGATTGAGTACGTAAAGTATGGTTGATGACGTACAAGTCCAGCAATATTCACCGCGTGTACGCTCCTGTTTTACCCGCAGTAATTCATCATCTTCAAACGTATTGAGCGGAATAACCGTCATGTGTTGAAGACTCAAGGATTGCAAAATACGAAAACACTTGTCATCAAATGCAAACACATATAAATGGAAATCCGTACAAGTCTCGCATAATGAGTTATACAGGGCCAATCCCCTGGACAGATAAACAGCGTCAAAAAGAGTACAAAAATTAAGCATTTCTTCTCCTTCTATTTTAATTTATTATGGTGTGTTGTATAAAACGATTCATTATAAAAGTGCAGCATTTCGCCGTGGTACCATCATGCTGTAAGTCAATATGGGTTTTCCGGGCTTCCTCAAATAAAATCGGGAGTTCCGAATTTGAAATCGGGAGTTCCAAATTTGGAATTGGGAGTTCCGAATTTGGGATTTGGAGTTCCGGAATATGAAACCTTTGTACTTTGACAGGATATTTACTTTATCCAATGCATCAAAAGAAGCAATAAGTTCATAACGGTTGTCACGAAAGAAAGACCGCCATTTTTCCTCGCCGAAAAACCAACAGGGATAAGTAGCCTCGTATATTTTCGACGGAACCTTCTGGAGCGTTATCCTGTCTTTATTATTTAAAGTGAAACCTGTCCGGTCGATAATAATAAACTCTATATTTAATGACAGGCAGCTTTCTAAAATTTCATACGGCCTTTCCATATATTGCAAAACGCTTGAAAAAAGAATCGTATTTATTTTTTCCTTTGACTTTTGATAGCAGTCATCAATAGATGTGTAGAAATGCAATCTGTCATCTTGAAACGATTCCAGTCCAACTTTTACATAGTTGGGCTGTTCTACGATATTCCATGATACATCCGTCAATGAATCAAGAAAAATCTTATTCTGATAATAAGTACTGCCTAACGAACCGCCAAAATCTATTACATGCAGACTGCCCTTGTTTTGAGCTGCAATCCACATTAAAGCGGACAGTAACTCCCATGAATATTCAATCTTGTCAAAGAGAACCGAATCTCTTTCATAAACAGCTTCTCCGCACTTTACTTTCAACAGGGATGTTTTTACTTTCTCTAAAATAAGATCATCACTGTAACCGGTAGATTTGTTTTCAGCTTCCTTCCATGAACTGAAATCACCCTGCCATCCCCAGTTTTTCAGAAACACAAATAATTTATCAGGAAGAAATTGTAGGATTTTATGTTTCATTTTTTATGGAATAGTTTTTTCAGCCGGAATATTATTTTTCGGATCAATCGCGTATAGCGAAAATAATGAATAAAAGCCTTCCGTGCATCCTTATTTTCCCTTACTTCTATCTTTTTCAATACAACCGGCACAGACGACAAGTCAACTTTAAATTCGTCACTGTTATTGCTATTTGTGCCACTTCTATCATTTCCATTGTAAAAGATCAGGGAGCGGTTTGGATATAATGTCAGTTTATTATTCAAAAAAGCAGATGCGTACCACCTGACAGCCCACGAATCATTTTTCCCTTCTGTCTGCTTGGTCAGCATTTTATAATACGGATAAGAATAGTTGAAATCAAAATCCTTTATCAATTTTCTGTCTTTTAGTTCTTTCATTAACGCCGTACCATCCGGATTAAACAGATCCCATCCGCGTTTCCACGTTGCCCATCCCCAACAATCCGCTCCTTTTATAAAAAAAGTCTCCGCCAATTTCTTTCTTACGGGGAATGTATACCCATGAATACTGATAACCTTTTCCTCATTTTGATAAAAGGTTAGCGCTTCATTCATAAAGGTAAGGAAATAGGGCGAGAGAAGCAGATCATCTTCCAGCACAATAATCTTTCCATACTTGTTTACAATTTCCGTAACCCCTGAGATAATATTATTAGAAAGCCCCCAATTCTTTTCCCGTTCAACAACTTGAATAGATTTGAATCCGC
>JAIRKN010000087.1 GCA_031260095.1 Tannerella sp.
TTACGTAAGAGTTTACCAAACGAATCGCTAATCCCGTGATTAACTCGACATTTCCCCTCCTGCCGTATTTATGAGATAACATATTTCATATTGCAATTATAATAATGGTTCTTTTTGAAATGCACTTCTCCTTCGTCAATAATTTCGAATCCCAGTCGGGAATAGAAAAAAACGTTTTCAGGCAATTGGGTTGTCAATCCCACTAAATGACAGTTTCTTTTTGCCTTATGCAACTCATCCAGACAACTCTTAATGGCAAAAGAGCCTATTCCCGCTCTTCTGTATGTTTCCTTTACAGCAACCATGGACAGGTAATAATATTCTCCGGATTGTATGGATTCCGTTAAGATCTTTTTATTGTAATGGTCCATGTCAAGCATCCGGTACAGGGAAGATATTCCAAAACGGCAAATAAATGCCGGTAAACCTGTTCGTAAATAATCGCCTATCGTTATTTTCGCGCCTTTGGGGGGAATTAATGTAAATGTTCCTGTTATCCTACCCGATTTTTTTTCTTTTATGACTCGTGTCAATACCTGTCGCCGATTAAGCAAAAACAAATTTGTTTTGAACAGCCAGATTAAACCTTCTCGCAAATCGGATCTGTTAAATATCGAAGAATATGCAGGATTCGTTTCGAAAGCCTCGGTTAATATATTTGCAATCCCGGTTATTTCACACGTTTGAATCTTTTCAATATAAAAATTGTTCATATCCTTATTCTTTAAGTTTTTTTTCACCGCAGAAGTAACAGAGAAATCATTTCCTGTAGAAATATTTTCGTACTCATGCGACGATAAAATTGAATATTAACAATTGTCTGTTCATTATTTCATCCGGATGATTTCGCTACCGGCCAGCAGAAAGGCTCCGGTACCGTATACTTCCCAGCTATCGGCGCTAAAATTCCTGCGCGGATCGGCGCCTATTGGCTGTACCCATCCTACCCTACCTTCTTCATTTATGCATTTATTCAGGGAGACCCATGCTTTTTCGGCGGCAGAACGATAAGTTGCCATATTGAGAAGACCTTCGTTCACACCCCATGCCAACGAATAGCAGAAAAAACCGGAGCCACTGACTTCCCCTCCGGGATAAGCTTCGGGATCTAACAGGCTGGCGCGCCATAATCCGTCTTCCTGCTGCAACTCAATAATACGGGCGCACATATCTTTATATAATTGTTCGTAAAAAGAACGGTTCGGATAATTTTTCGGTAATTCTTTCAGCAAACGAACCAGTCCTCCCAGCACCCAGCCGTTTCCACGAGACCAGAAGATCTGTTTCCCGTTTGCTTCATAACGATCCGTACTGTCGCCTTTTATCACATAACCCAGATCACGTGAAAACAGGCGTTCTTCCTTGTTGTAAAGCAGATCATAACATTCTTTATAGTAGATATGGGCGTATTCAAGAAAACGATTGTCGCCGATTGTCAGTCCCAGCTTCACCATCGCAGGAGGCCCCATAAACAAGGCGTCGCACCACCACCATTTTATGACTTCTATACCTCTTACCGGATAGGGTTCGGCGATAAACTTATTCAGAGTATCAATCGTGGCCTGAAGCATTTCCCGGTTTTTATCTTTTGCCGTGCGATACAGGTCTACATAGGTCTGGCATATCACATGATCGTCGGCATGATACCATCGACGACCCGGCTGCCATTGATTGGAATCACGCGCCATCGCGATCATAGCGTCGTATATCTTCTGTGACTTCGTGGTCTCCCAGGCGGCGAACATTCCGGCGTAAAAAGCGCCGTTTGTCCAGTCACTCTGCCGGTGTTTCGGATGTGCGACCTGCCATTCCGCCGTTTTATTCATGACTTCTTTGATATACTTCTTATCAAAGTATTTCGATTCGCCGTCCGCCCGGCGCTGGTTGGCGGGAGTACAGGCAGAGAAAATTAGCAGTAATACGGGAAAAAGTTCTTTTACACTCATCATTTCGTTGTAATTAATTGTGGAGTTGTCGTGGAATTAATATTCGGCGGCTTTTATGATCTTTTCCGGAATGTCAGTATTATCCATCTGCTGCATAAACAGGTGTTGCCCCGCACCGATGGCGTAGACAGGGACAAATCCGGCAGAATGGGAGGTCGTTCCCCAGCCAAGATACGCTATCTCATTCATTACCTGTTTGGCTTTTGCAGCCAGCAATGAATTATTGGCATAGAGGTTGTGATCTATTACGTCGCGGTTTTTAGCAATCGTCTCTTCATACGCATCCCGCAATGCTTTCTCCTGTTCCCAACTTATCGGCACTTCCTGCCAGAATCCCATGGTCGTTGTCAGTAGATCCTTGACCTCTTCCCAGGATACGATTCCGTTTTTGGATACCCGCAGTTCATTGATCTGTTTTGTCAGTTCATCCTGCGATTGTTTCTGATGTTGTAATGAAGCGATGTTCAACTGTCCCTGTCCTGCCGTGATACCGCCGGTATCATGGTCTGCCGTGATCACGATAAGCGTTTCCTTGGGATGCTTTTTATAAAATTCATAGGCTACTTTTATCGCCTCATCCATATCTATGACTTCTTTAACGACACTTGCCGCATCATTTGCATGTGCGGCCCAGTCGATACGCCCGCCTTCGAGCATCAGGAAAAAGCCCTTGTTATTGTCTTTCATCAGCACCTCAATCGCTGCTTCCGTTATTTGCTTTAGGGTGAGGTCTTCGCTCGTACGGTCAATGGCGTAAGGTATGCCTCCGGCCTCTTCCCAGTTTTTCTGAACAAGCAGGATTTTCTTCGACGTTCCGACGTTCGCTTTAAAATCTTCATAGCCTTTTGCCACCGTGTAGCCGGCCTGTTCTATCAACGGATAAATGTCCGGCGCTGCCGTTTTGTCGTAAAAATTATCCCGGTTATAAAGGCCTGCCCCGCCAAAGAAATCAAAACCGGAGCGGATCAGATCCTGAGATATTTCATAATACATATTGCGATTTTTCTGATGCGCGTAAAAAGCCGCAGGCG
>JAIRKN010000135.1 GCA_031260095.1 Tannerella sp.
CCGTAAAACTTGCTGTTTTTCAAAGAAACTGTTCAACCATTTTAAAGCTTTTAAACTCGCCTTTTTTTACATCAATTTCGGCTTTGTATGAAGTAGCATACTTTTTACATCACCTCCGACTTTTAAACTACGAATTATGGCAAATAGTAATAATAACTTTTTACTGAAAAATAATGAAGAACTCTATAACCAGACGACTCAGTATAACGTATCTTATCTCGTCGAACATCTCGCGTATGGGTCTATCGGGGTTTCAGACGTGGATCACGAATATGTTGCTACCAGCGTACACGGTCTTCAAAACGGCGTTCGAGGTCTGGAAGAATCCGACTAAACGAACGAAATTGAAGACGGCGATGCTCCTGGATGCGGAAAAAACTTTCAAGATGCAGTACAGATTCCTGTATGTAGGGATGCTGAAGGAAAACTCGCTGACAACGAATGCCGACTTGACCGCAATGGGATTGCCCAAGCGGAGCGACGGCGGTGACATCACCATTACTGGTAGCAAGATTACGGCCAATGACGGCTCCAACGGCGATGACGGCGACATTGCGATCTCCGGCGGCAAGATCACAATCAACAGCGGCTACGTCGTCGGCGCAGGCATCGTCGTCATTGGCAAACAGGCAGGCAACGCCACAGTTACCATCACCGGCGGCAACTTTAAGATGAGCGGAGCTAACGGCCCACAGCCCACCAATGGCATCGGCGACGATGTTTATCTCAACATCTTCACGATCGGAGACCCCGACGTTGGAAACGATATGCACGTCACAGCCGGCAGCATCAATATCGTCCGTACTGACGATGGAAGGATTTACAAAGTCATCCTGCATTGACCGGTTTAAACAAAAAGCCCTCCACTCGCGTTTTTTTGTACGCCGTGCATGACTACGAACCGATGCCGAAGAAGAAATGACCAAGTCAGTAATATTAATAGAATTTATCAGGTCTGATGTTTGTTGAAAATGAAAAAATGTTTAACTTTGCATGCCGAAAACAGAATGGTTCCGCAGCTCAGCCGGATAGAGCAACAGTCTTCTAAGCTGTGGGTCGAGCGTTCGAATCGCTCCGGAATCACAAGCGGAAAAGCCTCTTTAAGAGGCTTTTTTGATTTAGGGATACGAAATAAATAAACTGTAACAGTTTTTCGGTATCCCATCAAGGATGCTGGAGAAACTGTTATATCCTGTTTCTTTCGCATCGCTTAAAACAGGATGTATGGTGTTTAAGTGGGTATGATTTGATGTAGTGTCTTGTATGTTTAATTTTCACAAATACGGATTATTATTTTTTTCGGCGCCAATGGTGGTTGACGGACCATGCCCCGGGTAAACGGTAGTATCATCCGGCAGGGTCAATAATCTGTTTTTAATGCTTGAAATAAGTGTATCGTAATCGCCACCCCACAGATCGGTACGTCCGATACTGCCGAGGAAAAGAACGTCGCCGGCAATAATAAATTTATCCGCTTCGCTGTAAAATACAAGACCGGCCGGAGAATGTCCGGGTACAAGGATCGCTTTCAATGTAGAATGACCGAAATGCAGTTCTTCATTATCTTCAATATTCCGTAACGGTTCTATCTCTTCAAAGTGCATGGAGATGCCGAATTTGGATGCTTGCATATTGAGGGTAGGAGTGTTGGCGTTTTTTTCATCCCTGTGAATTTCCGGGCGTATACCATATTGGTGGAAAATGTAAGCATTTCCGATGACATGATCGAAGTGATAATGTGTGCTCAATAGTCTTTTCAGAATCAGGTTGTTTTTGTCTATGAAGCCGGACAGGGTATTTTTTTCGTCCGGAGTGATACATCCGCAATCTATTAATACGGTTTCTTTTGTTTCGTCGTAAAGTAGATATGTGTTTTCTCCGAAAAAATTGAATGTAAACTGTTTTACTGTTATCATAATGGAATATATATTACTTTTTTGGTTTCAAAAAATGCTTCATCAAAATAGTCGCTGAGTTCTATGCTTATCACATTTTTTCCGAACGGAGCGATTTCCTTTTGCAGATTGCCTCCTTTCAGGCATATAAGTCCGTTCGGCAGTGCATTGCGTTGTTCTTTCCCGATGTTTTTCCGAACAAGCCGGGCTAATTCATGCAGTGTCATAACCGCACGGCTTACGACAAAATCGAATGTCGCTTTTTCTTCTTCTATCCGGCAATGCCTTGTTGTCACGTTTTCTAACCCGATGGTATCGGCTACGGATTGAGCCGTTTTGATTTTTTTTCCGATACTGTCGACCAGATGAAACCGGACTTCCGGAAACAGGATGGCTAACGGTATTCCCGGAAATCCTCCTCCGGTCCCGACATCAATGACACGGGTTCCGCCGGTGAAGCGTATAAACCTGGCAATGCCTAATGAATGTAGAATGTGGTGTTCGTACAGGTGGCATATATCCTTACGTGATATGAGATTGATTTTTTCATTCCAGTCGGTGTATAATTCACCTAAAGCATCAAATTGCTTTGTCTGAAAACCGGTTATTCCCGGAAAATATTTTTGAATGATCGCGTTCATTTTCCGGTAAATACAAGAGGGGCGACAGGAGAATTTTCAAGCATCAGATGACGTATTTTGTCAAAAGGAAGCGTAACTTCTATTATTCCTACGAAATAGGCTGCAATCTCGTATCTGTTGAATGTATAGGTGATACCGTCCTCATTCACATAGAAGTTATTGTTGGGATATATTTCTTCGACATTGAAAAATCCCATATCTTCGAGTTCCAGCGGATCGGCTACATTATTATTCAAAGCGATCGCATCTACAATGATTTTAGAAAGATCGTCCTGATAATTCTCAATAAAGATATCATTTTCTTCCAGTTCATTTCCGGTTTTCAGGTCGATTACAAAATTATTACAACCTTGTTGTCCATGTGCGCCTCCTGTATAAAAATCAACCGAAACGGTATAACTCAATAAATCGCATTTGTTATAAAGAATTTCGTTCCATGACATTTCGTAGTAAGCATAGCTTGATTCTTGCTGGGGCTTTTCACCAAAAATTCTTGTTTCTTCTATAAAATCACTTTCCAGTTCTTTATAGTCAGTGATGTATTTCAGGACATATTTGTCCATTGTTTCTTCAGGAGTTACGGAGATACTGTCTTCGCCAAAGAATGAATTGATGAAATGCCGGTTTAATCTATTCAGTATATTTTTATCTTTATAATAAGACGGATAGATAAACTGGGCTTCCAGTGTGCAATAAGGATTGGCGCTGTCGCCCAGTAAGTAATACCGTTCGTTTACGATTATCGAGTCGAACCTGATATCGTTTTCCTTATCTATGCTTGCGGCAGTCTGTTTGCAGCTTGTGATGATCATTCCTGATAAGAGGAGGGAGGCTGCGAAGATAAAAATCTTTGATTTCATTGTGATTGTTATTATGTTTATATAGTTTCAGTGCGCCCGTTTCCTAAATTCGGAAGGGGTTATGCCTTCTTTCTTTTTAAAGAATGTAGAAAACTGACATACAGATTCAAAATGTAAAGAATAGGCTATTTCAGAAATATTTTTATTGGTCGTCGTCAGTAATTCTTTTGCCCTCATAAGCTTTTGCTGGAGCTGGTACTGGGCGGGCGAAACACCGGTATATTCTTTAAACATACGCCTATACCACGAATACCCCAATCCTAATTTTTTTGCAATATCTTCCTGTGAGAGGGTACTTTCGATATTGTTTTTGATAGCGTCACGCGCTTCATTTATTTTGTCCACAATATATGTATCGGTATATTGCCTGTTCTTATTCTTATAGTAAACAGAACCTAATATAGACAGGACAATGCTTGATATCATTTGCTGGTATCCGGCTTTTTCTTTCTTGGCTATTCGGATAATATCTTCATACAAATCGACAATAGAACTGCTTACGCCGATATTGTGCAGCGGTTCTTCTTTAGAGAAGAAACCGTTTTTCACACGGTTGTCAATATGCAATCCACGGAATCCGACCCAGTATTCATTCCATCCGGTGGATGTATCAGGTTCATAGCTATGCCATTCTCCCGGAAAAAGTAAAATCATAGTACCGGCTGTTACCCGCTGTTTCTTTTTTACGGATTGTGAAGAGAACCAGCCACATCCTTTTATGATATAGACGAGTTGATATTCGTTGAATATTCGTCCTTTTTCAGGGGTGAAAATATGTGAATCGGGGTGTTGCACGGGCGGATAATGTGTTCGTGGCGGTATGGACTGGCTTCCCACGGTTGTTACTACAATGCCCCAGTCTTCATCATTCCCTCCGATAGAAAGATAAAACAGTTTGTTTTCATGTATTGCCGACATGTCAACTTCCCTTCTGTTTAGTTAAGTATTTCACGATGCAAAGTTAAATAAAAAAGTAGTTACTGTCAAAAATGGAACAATAAAAATCAAAAAGATAAGTTATGATATCAACTAAATGAAATATTTTTGCAACATGATAAATAGAAAATTATGAGTACTATGGATAAACATTATTTTTTAGCTTTTGATTTGGGAGCTACCAGCGGACGTTCGATCCTGGGTGTTTTTGATGGTGTCGGTTTCGAAATGAAAGAACTGACGCGTTTTCCTAACTCTATAATGGAGCTTCACGGAAAATACTACTGGGATGTATTCGGACTTTATAAATCATTGAAAGAAGGTTTAACGGAATGTGCCCGTCAGGGGATCAAACTGACGTCTATTGGTATTGATACATGGGGGGTGGATTTCGGATATACGGGAAAAGACGGAACCATTTTAGGTTTGCCCCGCGCTTATCGTGATCCTTATACGGATGGAGCGCCGGAAGATTATTTCAAACTGATTCCCCGGAATAAAGTGTACGGGCTTACCGGTATCCAAATCATGAATTTCAATAGTCTTTATCAGCTATATCGTGCGAAACAGGAAGATTTTTCACCATTGGCGCAGGCTGATAAGATTTTATTTATGCCCGATTTACTGTCTTATATGTTGACCGGAAAACAAGTTTGCGAATATACGGAAGCTTCTACGTCACAGATATTAAACCCGGCGACACGTCAGTTTGAATCATCATTGCTTGAGGCGATCGGTTTATCTCCTTCTCTGTTAAATCCTCTTGTTGATCCGGGCACTGTGATCGGTATGTTGACGGATGCTTTGGCCGAAGAGACCGGCTTGGGGAAGATTCCGGTTGTAGCGGTAGCGGGACATGATACGGCTTCTGCCGTGCTTGCAGTTCCGGCTGAAAACCCGAACTTTGCTTATTTGAGTAGTGGAACATGGAGTCTGATGGGAGTAGAAACGGAAACCCCTATTTTGACGAAAGAATCCTTTGAGAATAACTTTACAAACGAGGGAGGCATCGAAGGGACAACCCGTTTTCTTAAAAATATAACCGGTATGTGGCTTCTTGAGCAATGCCGTAAAGAATGGGAGAAAGAAGGACGCAAATATACATACGCCGAAATAATGAACATGGCTGTTCGGAATGAAGGAGTGAAAACATGTATAAATCCTGATGATCCGCGTCTGGCCAATCCGGTAAGCATGAGTAAAATGATTGCCCGGATTTGTGTGGAAAATGGTATGGTGCCCCCGACGACGGACGCCGAATATATATGTTGTATTTTTGAAAGCCTTGTGCATCGTTATCAGGAAGTAATCGGTATGTTGGCGGGAATGGTTTCTTTCCCGATAGAAAAACTTCACATAATTGGTGGAGGTTCGCAGAATGAGTTGATCAATCAGATGACGGCAAATGCTCTGGGTATTCCTGTCGTGGCCGGTCCGTCCGAAGCCACGGCTATTGGAAATTGTATGATGCAGGCTAAGGCAGCCGGTTTGGTAAAAGACCGCTGGGAGATAAGGAAAATTATTGCAAAAGCCTTTGCCGTAAAAACATTTATGCCGGAAAATAAATAGTCGTTAATTTGTTCAGGCGTTAAATTCGTATAATAATTAAACCATAAATTAAATTTAAAATAAAGTATAAACCCATTAAAATTGTAAATAAGATGAAAGACTGTACTATTCAGAAAGCGTATGAAGTAGCAAAAGAACGTTATGCCGACTTAGGCGTTGACACGGAAAAGGCAATGACGAAATTGAAAAAAATATCCATTTCCATGCATTGCTGGCAGACAGATGATGTGGGAGGATTTGAAAATCAGGGAGGCGAATTGACCGGCGGCATTCAAGTGACGGGTAATTATCCGGGCCGTGCACGTAATATTGATGAAGTACGTGCGGATATAACGAAGGCTAAATCATTGATTCCGGGAACGCACCGGTTGAATCTGCATGAAATATATGGTGATTTCGGCGGAAAAGTAGTGGACCGTAATGAAGTGGAACCGAAACATTTCCAGAGTTGGATGGAATGGGGGAAAGAGAATAACATGAAACTGGACTTCAATTCCACATCTTTCTCCCACCCGAAGAGTGGAAACCTTACGTTGGCAAACCCCGATAAAGGAATCCGCGACTTCTGGATTGAGCATACAAAACGTTGCCGTAAAGTAAGTGAAGCGATGGGTAAATTCCAGAGCGATCCTTGTATCATGAATCTATGGATACATGACGGAAGTAAGGAAGTGCCGGCTAACCGCCTGAAATATCGTCAGATACTGGAGCAATCCTTAGACGAGATATTTGCTACTAAATATAAAAATATGAAAGACTGTATCGAAGCCAAGTTGTTCGGTATCGGTCTTGAAAGTTATACGGTAGGATCTTATGATTTCTATCTTGGATACGGAGCAAAGAAAGGTAAAATCGTGACATTGGATACCGGACATTTTCATCTGACGGAAAGTGTGGCCGACAAGATCTCCTGCCTGTTATTGTTTACTCCTGAGATCATGTTGCATGTAAGCCGTCCGATTCGTTGGGACAGCGACCATGTGGTGATCATCAATGATGATTTGTTAGACCTTACACGTGAAATTATACGTTGCAATGCACT
Organism: Tannerella sp.; assembly: GCA_031260095.1. Classification (GTDB taxonomy): domain Bacteria; phylum Bacteroidota; class Bacteroidia; order Bacteroidales; family Tannerellaceae; genus Tannerella. Next base: position 6,944 of record JAIRKN010000135.1, read on the forward strand.
CGACCGTGTACATATCGGATTGGATTACTTTGATGCGACGATCAATCGTATCGGTGCTTATGTGATTGGCGTGCGCGCTACACAGAAAGCTTTGCTGACGGCTCTTCTCGAACCGCAGAGGAAATTACAGCAATACGAAGCAAAAGATCAGTTATTCCAGCGTCTTGCATTGCAGGAAGAGTTGAAGAGTATGCCGTGGGGTGCGGTTTGGGATATGTTCTGTGTGCAGAATGAAGTACCAGCCGGCGATAACTACATTGCAGAAATTGAAAAATATGAAAAGGCGGTAACCTCAAAACGCAAATGAATATAAAAGAGATGGATTGCGATCACTTTGAAAGGAGTGATCGCAATTTGTCCAAAGACAGGATCTCGTACTTATAATTTGTAACAAGATTAAAGATGAATACATTAATAGGACTATTAATCATAGCAGTAGGCAGCTTCGGGCAATCGAGTTCGTATGTGCCTATTAATAAAGTAAAAGACTGGTCGTGGGAAAGTTTTTGGCTCGTGCAGGGTTTCTTTGCATGGCTTCTTTTCCCTTTTCTGGGAGCATTGCTTGCCGTACCTGCCGGCAGTAGTCTTTGGCAAATCCTGTCGGTTGATAGTGGCGCCACATTCAAAGCGATGTTTTTCGGCATATTGTGGGGAGTAGGGGGATTGACCTTCGGCCTTAGTATGCGTTACCTTGGGGTGGCGCTGGGACAGTCGTTGGCATTGGGTACATGTTCCGCTTTCGGGACGTTGATTCCTCCTTTGTTGCCGCAATATTTCCCGGAGGCCGAACACATAACTCCCGTATTGATTGTCGGTGTCGCGATAGCCATTGCCGGCATTGCTGTTATCGGCTATGCAGGCGCATTGAAATCGCAGACCATGAGCGAAGAGGACAGGCGGAAAGCCATAAAGGATTTCGCATTAAAAAAAGGTTTGTTGATTGCCGTATTGGCCGGCGTTATGAGCGCCTGTTTTAATCTGGGCCTTGAAGCCGGAAAGCCTTTGGTTATGGATGGGATGAGTGAGTTGTTTAAAACATTGCCTGCAACATTGATGATTACATGCGGAGGATTTATTACAAATGCCGTTTACTGCCTGTTTCAGAATACGAAAAATAAAACGTTCGGCGATTATGGCAAAACATCTTTATTTGCAAACAATATCTTATTCTGCGCTTTGGCCGGACTATTGTGGTATTCTCAGTTTTTCGGGTTTGGAATGGGTAAGAGTTTCTTCGAGCCGGGAAGTGTGATCATGGCATTCTCCTGGTGTATCCTGATGACGTTGAATGTTACGTTCAGTAATGTGTGGGGGATTCTGTTGAAAGAATGGAAAGGCGTATCAATGACTACCATTGTTGTATTATTGACAGGTCTTGCCATTTTGATATTCTCGCTTATATATCCGAATTTGTAACACTTTTTTTTTCATAAATAAATATGGTTGGAAATGGGGGGATGAAATGTTTAAGTTTATCCTCCTGTTTTTTTTTAGATTGTACTATTTTTATCAGACAATAATATGAAACTATTAGACACAAAATTAATGCACCCGGCTGACCAGCTTATTGCAGTGATCAGTCGCATCTACAACAGTGGTTTGACGACTACTTCAGGAGGGAATATCTCTATTAAGGATGATAATGGAGATATATGGATTACGCCGGCCGGCATAGACAAAGGCTCGCTTATAAAAAAAGACATTGTTTGTGTAAAAGCAGACGGAACGATTGTGGGGCGACACCGTCCTTCATCGGAATTTCCCTTTCACAAAGCAATCTATGAAATACGTCCGCAGATGTCGGCTGTTATCCATGCACATCCGCCGGCACTGGTTGCATTTAGCATAACACACCAGATCCCGAACACGAATATTATTCCGCAGGCTAAAAGTATATGTGGAAGAATAGGTTTTGCGCCGTATGACGTTCCGGGAAGTAAAGACCTGGGAAAGAAGATCGCCAATGAGTTTAAGAAAAATCCGGACTATAAGGCGGTCATCATGGAAAATCACGGGGTAGTTCTTTGTGGCGAGGACATGAAAGACGCCTATCAACGCTTTGAAACGCTTGAATTTTGCGCCCGGACGGTTATTAACGCCCAAATATTAGGCAAGCCGAATTATCTTACGGATAAGCAGATCGAACAACATGATAAAGCGATCCCCACGGATTTCCCTTATTTCATGAATCCGACTCATCCATCCGACGAACGGGATCTGCGCGACCAGATTATAAAAATCATTCACCGTGCATGTGACCAGGGATTGATGATCAGTTCATACGGAACGGTTTCTGTTCGTTGGAGAGGGAATGATTTCCTGATCACCCCACCGGGAATACCACGTTGGGATATGGAACATGAGAATATTGTACAGGTGAAAGACGGAAAAGTGGAAGCCGGCAAGATCCCAAGCCGTTCGGTCGCTTTGCACCAGGAAATTTATCAGAGCAATCCCAAAATCAATTCTATTATTCTGACGCAGCCCCCCGGTATCATGGGATTCTGCACCTCCGGCGTCAAATTCAATGTGCGCACCATACCGGAAAGCTGGATCTTCCTGAAAGATATCCCAACGGTTCCATTCGGCGTGCAGTATGAAGATAATAAAAAGGTGGCGGAATTATTAAAAACGAATCCGGCAGTCATGTTGTCAAATGATTCAATCGTTGTAACCGGTGACGGGTTACTGAACACATTCGACCGTCTGGAAGTTGCCGAATTCAGCGCCAAATCACTGATTATGGGAATGAGTATCGGAAAACTCCAACCCATATCAGATGACGAAGTAGAAGCATTACGCATAGCATTCCATGTAGAGTAATTTACAACAGGCTGTATCATCCGGTACAGCCTGTTGTAATTTGTGATATTATTCTGCCGGACTGATTTCACAAAGTTATGACGATGTTTTTGTTCCGGAAGGGTGGGGGACTATCGTCTTATCAGAACGTTATTATTCTTCTTTTGAAATACTTTGGGGATGTACTTTAAAAGCATACTTTCCGGAAACAACTTCCAGTTGCCGGTAGCCCTCTTTCCAACCTTTATCGGTTACTCCCTCTACCTTACCGCTCTGAACGGAGATTCCGCTTTCCGTCATATCGGAAACAGCGCTGCAGGGTATGTATACGGTGGCCGTGCTGCCTATGGGGATAAGCGCCTGCAGGTCGAATCCGGCATGATCGCGTTGCCAGGCGACCGACGCTTGTCCATAAGGCGTGCGGGTAGAGTAAGACGCCCGGGAGAGGCTGTCCGGTATTACGGGACGAATCGTGATCTGCTTATACCCGGCGTTTTCCTCCACGGCGTTCAAACCCGCCAGCTTACGGTAGAACCAGGTTAATGAGCCGCCGAACATCGGGTGATTCCGTGAATTTCCACCGTTCCACTGCTCCCATGTCGTCGTCGCACCCTGTGCGATCCAGTGTCCGAAGCTGGGGAAATCACGTTTGTTCATAGCCGTATAAGCGAGATTACTCAATCCATTTTCCGCCAGCGTTTCAAAAAAGAATTGTGTCCCGAATATCCCCGTATTCAGATGTCCGTCACGCGCTGCTATTTCTTTCTGCAAAGCCTCCAGTGCCGCCTCCCGGTATTTGTCGGGCATCCCCATTTTCAATGCAAAAATATTACTGCCGTAATCCCCGTCGGAGGCTTTCTGCGGATCA
>JAIRKN010000179.1 GCA_031260095.1 Tannerella sp.
GGATTGGAGTGGGTTATAAAGGAATATACGGTAAGATCGGATCAATGGAAATTAGTCGGAGGCGTGGATGCGCTTAGTTCTTATTATGAATATGAAGTCCTCATACCCGAATTGGATAAAGACATCTTTTATGACGGGAAGATGACCGCCTATATGTATCTGGATGAAGACTATAAAATTCAGGCGGAGTTACCCGAAGTCATTCATTGCGGACTGTATAATCCCAACGGGTATGATGATCTTTGGACGGAAACTTATAAATGTGACTATGCGGTCGGCAGTATCATGTTTAAGGTGGAATACAGTGATTTTTATACGAAAAACAGGCCTGGGACGAAGAGGTTTAGAGTTGTTCTCAATTACTGATGAAAGAAAATCATTTCGAAATAGTGGCTAAGACTCTCTATGGCCTGGAGGACGTTTTAGCAGAGGAACTTATTGCGATTGGTGCGAATGATATGAAAACAGGACGGCGGATGGTGTCGTTTTCCGGTGATATGGCGATGCTTTATAAAGCGAATTTTCACTGTCGCACGGCGTTGAGGATCCTGAAGCCGGTCGCTCATTTTAAGGCGGATCATGCGGATGCGGTTTACCGGGAAATTAAAAACATAGACTGGGACAAGTACCTGTCGCCGGATAAAACATTTACCATTGATGCGGTGGTCTATTCCGAGAAGTTTAATCATTCGAAATTTGTAGCATACCGGACAAAAGATGCGATCGCCGATTATTTTAATGAGAAATATAAGAAGCGTCCCTCTGTCAGGGTGAATAATCCTGATATATACATAAACATCCACATATCTCACGATGATTGTACTGTTTCGCTTGACAGTTCGGGCGAAAGCCTGCATAAGCGCGGCTACCGTGTCAGCCAGGTTGATGCGCCGCTAAACGAAGCACTTGCAGCCGGAATGATCCTTAAAACGGGTTGGTGTGGAGAAGCGAATTTCATTGATCCCATGTGTGGCTCCGGAACATTACTGATCGAGGCGGCAATGATCGCATTAAATATTGCTCCGGGCCTTTTTCGCAGAGAATATGCATTTGAGCGATGGCCGGATTTTGACAGGGAGTTGCTGGATGAAATATATAATGATGAATCGGCGGAGAGGACGTTTGATTTCAAATGTTATGGATCGGATATATCGCCGGTGGCCGTTGCAAAGGCCGTGAAAAATATACGGAGCGCAGGGCTGTCCAAGTATATTGAGCTTAAAAGCATACCGTTCCAGCAGTATGTGGAAGCGCCTCATCCGGGAATATTGGTGATGAATCCACCTTATGGCGAACGAATTTCTTCCGATGATATCTTTGAATTGTATTCCATGATCGGCGAACGGTTGAAACATGTTTTTTCCGGGTATGAAGCCTGGATATTAAGTTATAAGGACGAATGTTTTGATAAGATAGGATTGCGCCCCAAGCATAGAATCCAGTTGATGAACGGTGATCTGGAATGTGAGTATCGTTGTTATGAGTTGTTTGAAGGTAAAAATAAGGATTATAAGAAAGACATGCAGGAGCAGGGTGACAGGCGACCGGGAAGAAGCTTGTATAAAAAGGATTTTTCCGTACAAAAACCTGCCGGTATGGAACGTCGTGAAAGGCGGCAGGACAGAATCGGACGGACAGGGCCTGACGGCGAACGAAATGCACCTCTTCACAGATACGGCAGATCCAATGAACGACCTGAAACCGCTTATGGAAAGCAGGAGCGTGACAGATCTTCCGGGAATAAAAAGTTTGCGGAAAAACGATTAGCCGCGAAATCGTTCAACGAAGATAAGAAGTCTGCTTTTCGGAAAAGCAGTTCATCTGACAGGAATGGTAAGCCGTTTGCGAAAGGGCGTGATTCGTTCGATAAGAATCGCGAAACATTTGGAACGGGTAACAGTCGTTTTGATAAGGACAGGCGACCTGCCCGTGAGCGTAAGTTTCCGGGAAAAGATAACAGGAGGGATAAACCATACGATAGAAATCGTAAGTTGTATAGAGGTGAGCGACATGAAGATTAACTATATTTTTTATGTACCGGTAATGTTCGCATCCATGTCGGTCATGGCACAGGAGAACGAACTGACCTTTCAGGACCTGATACCGGGAGGAAGTACAAATTATCGTTTTATCCCGCAAAACATTAAACAGTTGCAGTGGTGCGGCGACAGGTATATGTATGTAGAAGGAGACAGTTTGCTTACGGCTTATCCGACCGATATAGAAGAGCAGGTTACCCTGACACGAAAGCAATTAAACGAAGCGCTCTCGTCGGCAGGTCTGCCCGAGACCGCTTCCATGCCGGCTTTTTTCGTACCTGATAAAGAGAAAACGGCGGTCGCATTTCAGTATAAAAATAACAGGATACATTATGATTTGGCAACGAATCAAATAGTCGCCAAATATGCCTTAGACACATTCGGAAGCCGGTGGGAATATGATAATGCAAGCGGAAATATTGCCTTTACGAAAGAAAATAATATATATATTATCCGCCCTGACGGTAAGACGGAAACGGTGACAAACGAGAGCGATAAAGATATTGTATGCGGAACGTCGGTGCATCAGAACGAATTTGGTATTCATAAAGGACTGTTCTGGTCTCCGAAAGGAAGCGCCCTGGCTTTTTACCGGATGGACGAGTCAATGGTGACGGCTTATCCGCTTGTCAATATCAGTGAACGGGTGGCAAAGGCCGAGCCGTTTAAATATCCGATGGCAGGAATGAAAAGCCATGAAGTTACCATTGGGATTTTCCGCTTGTCGGACAAACAAACGGTATGGCTGGAGACCGGTTTGCCGAAAGAAAAATATCTCACGAATATAGTCTGGGGGCCTGATGAGAAAAGCATCTATGTTACAGAGTTAAACCGCGGGCAGGATACATGCCGGTTGGTACGTTATAGCGCGGATACGGGCAAACGTGAGGCGGAACTGTTTATGGAAACGAATAAGCGTTATGTCGAGCCGCAGGAACCGATCCTGTTTCTTCCCGATAATCCGGCGCAATTTATATGGCAGAGCCGGCGTACTGGTTATAATCATCTCTATCTGTATAATACGGAGGGTAAGATGTTACGACAACTGACAACAGGTCGTTGGATTGTCAAAGAGGTTTTGGGTTTTGACAAGAAGGGCGACCACTTGTTTTGCATGACTACGGCTCCCCGGGAGGAGATCCGGTCTGCGGAAGAAGGCAGTCCACTTGAAATATATGTCTGGAAACTGAATATAAAAAATGGGGAACGAAATCTCCTGAATATAAAAAAAGGGATTCATCAAGTTCGCCTGAACGCTTCTGCGACTTATCTGATAGATCAGACCTCTTCGCCGGTAATACCTCGTGATATTGATATTATAAGAGTAAGAGACGGCCGGCAGGTGAAGTCCCTGTTAGCGGCAAAGAATCCTTTCGAAAATTACAGGATGCCGGATATTAAAGTGGGTACGCTTACGGCTGCCGACGACCGGACGAAGCTTTATTATCGCCTGATAACGCCGCCTGATATGGATAAAACGAAAAAATATCCCGTTATTATCTATGTCTACGGCGGACCTCATGCACAGATTGTCACCGGTGGGTGGATGAATGGCGCCGGCGGTTGGGAACTGTATATGGCACGTCGGGGATATATCCTGTTCACAATGGATAACCGAGGCTCTGCGAATCGCGGATTTGAATTTGAGAGTGTGATCCATCGTCAACTTGGAGAAGTAGAAATGGCGGATCAGATGAAAGGGGTCGATCTTCTGAAGTCTTTTTCTTATGTCGACACCGGACGTATTGGCGTACATGGCTGGAGTTATGGCGGATTTATGACGACCAACCTGATGCTCACCTATCCGAATGTATTTAGGGTGGGGGTTGCCGGAGGGCCTGTGACAGACTGGAGCCGTTATGAAATTATGTACGGAGAGCGTTATATGGATCATCCGGAAGAAAACCCGGAAGGATATAAAAACTCCAACCTCTTGAATAAGGCCGGTAATCTGAAAGGGAACTTATTACTTATTCATGGAGATGAAGACCCTGTCGTTGTATGGCAGCATAGTCTTTTGTTTGTGAAGGCATGTGTCGATGCGGGGACATTCCCGGATTACTTCGTATATCCGGGTCATCCTCATAACGTGACCGGAAAAGACCGTCCGCATCTGTATGAGAAAATTACCCGGTATTTCGATTCTCAACTAACTTCAATGGAGAATTGACAATGAGCGACTGCAAGATAATTGCCGGTTTAATCAATGAACTATTAAACAATAAAAATAAGATGAATATTCTATTATTAGGATCAGGAGGGCGTGAACATGCGTTAGCATGGAAGATTGCTCAAAGCCCGAAAACCGGGCAGTTGTATATTGCACCGGGTAACGCGGGCACCTCTGCGGTGGGCAGGAATGTGGATATTAAAGTGAATGATTTTTCCAAGATCAGGGAATTTGTCCTGGAGAATGAAATTGATATGGTGATCGTGGGGCCGGAAGACCCGCTGGTAAATGGCATTTATGACTTTTTTAAGGCAGACGGGGACTTATCCGGTCTGCCTGTGATAGGACCCAGCCGGCTGGGTGCGCGTCTGGAAGGAAGCAAGGATTTTGCCAAAGCCTTTATGATGCGTCATCATATCCCGACTGCACGGTATAAGAGCTTTACTGCCGGACAGATCAACGAAGGGATTGCATTTCTTAACACGTTGTCGCCTCCTTATGTGCTGAAAGCGGATGGATTGGCGGCCGGTAAGGGCGTACTTATTATAGATTCTCTGCAAAAGGCAGCCGGTGAACTGGAGAAGATGCTAAAGGGTATGTTTGGAGATGCAAGCCGTACGGTTGTGGTCGAAGAATTTTTAGAAGGTGTGGAATGTTCTGTCTTTGTCATCACGGACGGAAATGATTACAAGATTTTGCCGGTGGCAAAAGATTATAAACGTATCGGCGAAGGAAACACCGGATTAAATACGGGAGGCATGGGCGCTGTTTCTCCTGTTCCTTTTGCAGATGAAGTATATCTGCGGAAAGTAGAGGATCGCATAATCCGTCCTACGATCAAAGGATTAAAGGAAGAGGGGATAGATTATAAGGGATTTATTTTCCTGGGGCTTATAAATGTTGCCGGGGAGCCGTTGGTGATTGAATATAACTGCCGGATGGGCGATCCGGAGACGGAGGTGGTTATGCTGCGTATACAGAGTGATCTGGTGGATTTACTGGAGGGAGTGGCTCAGGGAAACCTTGCGGAGCGGGAATTGGTAGAAGATCCACGCACGGCCGTAACGGTCATGCTTGTAAGTGGGGGATATCCCGAAACTTATGAGAAAGGAAAAGTGATCACCGGCCTCGAAAAAGTATCGCACGAGTGTGTTGTTTTCCA
>JAIRKN010000145.1 GCA_031260095.1 Tannerella sp.
GAAAATAAAAACGAGGGACCTGCCGGCTGCGACAGCCTTCCTACCGCAGGTGCGGAGATTTTCAGCAACGATTAAAATTTTTGCACGGAGGCTTTTGCGTTTGCAGGCTTCCGCACACAGACTTTTAACAAACGTTAACGGGGGGGGGTGGAAGCACTATAAATCAATAAGTTACGCGCCTCGCGGAGGGGCGTATCCTGTCGAAATATCGTGCCGGTTTGTACTATTAAAATACTCATTTTTATTAGAAAAACTATTCATGATTAATATCCGCGGTAAAATTATACATTAATTTTCAACTACCAAAATTTTTTTTCGTTTTTTTTTGCGCCGTCGAAAAAAAATGTTTTCCAAATCATGCTCGCGCGTGCATTCAACACGGAAATCTCTTCGTATTCGAAAAATAATTCACCGGACTTTTCAGATTGCTTTTCGGGACGGAAAGATAATGCTGCCCGGCTTTTGTTTCATTGAAACGGTATATTGACGGATGTCGTCAGAATAAATACAAAAGTTTCATTACGACGACAAGTAATACCATTGCAATAGGATATGCAGTGGCGTATGCGATCTGCGGAGCATTGGATTTTGTCAGTGGCGATATGGCGGCCAGACCGGGCGTACTGGTCATGGCTCCCGCTAATCCTCCCAGCAGTGTCAAAAGATTTGTCTTATATACACGTTTGGCCACAATCGTCATGACGATCATAGGGACGAGGGTGATAAGGGCGCCTATCAGGAACAGCATGTAGCCGTATTGCATAAAAGTATCTACCAGTGTCGCTCCGGCGTTTGTCCCGACTACGGCAAGGAAGAAAATTAATCCTATTTCCCTTAACAACACATTTGCCGAACCGGACATGGTCCACAGTACAGGGCCTGTCTTTCCCAGTTTACTTAATAGAAGCGCTATAATCAATACACCTCCGGTGAGACCGAGAAATGTGAATTTCCCGATGATAACACCCAGGACAATACCTAATGCGATTGGCAGAATATCTGTGTCGGAAAGGCGCTTATCATCATTTCCGAATAATTTCTGCACCTGTTTCATGTTGCTGCCGGCAATGATCAGTTTATCTCCGAAGCGGATACGCGCCTGTGGCGATGGGGTAATGTCAATACCGCTCCGGCGGATGCGCGTGATGGTTGCATCGTATGAAGTTTGCAGGTTCAGTTCAGCCAATGTTTTGTTTACAACTTCTTTGTTTGTTACCAATACTCCCTGTACTTCGTATTTTCCGGTTAACGGTATTTCTTTATCGGTTGTTTTACCCAGTAAAAGTTGGCTTTTACTCAAGGCATCGTCCGTACCTACCACCCGGACAATGTCGCCCACATGCAACAGCGTGTTCGGCGAGGGAGTAAAGGTCTCATTTTTGTGCATGACACGTGAGATGTTGGCTCCTGTTATCTGACGGAAGTGGAGTTGCGAAATGGATTTTCCCTCTAAGTTTGTATTTGTAACAATCAGGTTGTTGTGACTTAATAGGGGATATTCTACAGTGGAGAGTTCATCCCATTCTTTTTCGGCCTTTGTTAGATTTGTTTTTGATATTTTAGGAAGCAGGCGCAGGAACAGGACGACTCCTATCACCCCAAAAGGATAGGCTATTCCGTACCCGATGGAGGAGATCTCGCCGAATTGGTCCGTAGCAGAGGCCAGACCCGGCGTACTGGTTAATGCGCCTGCCAGAAGTCCGACCAGGATTCCCATATCAAGGTCGAAAATAAAATGAGCGGCAACAACCGTCAGACCTGCCGTGAGAATCAGTATGGCTGAGAGGCTGGCTAATCTGATGCCGTGTTTTTTTAACGAGTCGAAAAATCCGGGGCCTGCCTGTATCCCAATCGTAAATATAAATAAAACAAGCCCTATATCCTGAATTATTTTGGGTAGAGATATTCCGAAATGTCCAAATATAAGAGCAACGAAAACGACCGCCGAAACATCCAGAGACACCCCTTTTATTTTGAATTTTCCGATGATATAAGATATCGCGATAATCAGGAAAAGAGCGAAATAACCTTCCGAAGAAAAAGATTGGATAATATCCATAATGTTCGTATTTTAATGTTTGTTGTAATCTGTAGACCATCCATGTTCAAGAGGCGTCTTTGTCCGATGATCAGGCAGAGTTACCGGTTTTTGCCGGTAAGCAGTCCGCTCTTTACACCAGTACACAGAGATTGCCGAAAACGGTACAAATATCCGGCTTAAATTTTAATTGACCAAATTATGGCTGAAACAGCTGAAATCCGCCGGCATAATTATATCCCGGTGTAATGGCTGTATTCTCTCTGTAATTTGCTGTCGTAAAGGCAGGTGAAATCTTACACATCACAAAGCGCCCGGGTAAATTCAACGCGCTGATTTTTACGTGCGGATTGGAGGGAAAAATAATATTTTGAAATGGCGGTATTACCTGTTAACTTTGTGTCGTGAAATTAACAGGATATGATGGGAGGGAATATACAAGATTTTGAGATAATGTCGCCAGCGGGGTCTTATGAATCGCTTATGGCCGCAATACAGGGTGGGGCCGATTCGATTTATTTCGGAATAGAAGGGCTGAATATGCGTTCGCGTTCGTCGAATAATTTTACGACGGACGATCTGCATAAGATTGCTTCTATCTGTCGGGAGCAGGGCCTTAAAAGTTATCTGACGGTTAACACGGTTATTTATGGCGAAGATTTGCCTCTGATGCGTGCGGTTATAGATGCGGCAAAAGCTGCCGGCGTCTCGGCTGTCATCGCATCGGATGTGGCGGCAATGATGTATGCGAACCGGATCGGACAAGAAGTGCATCTCTCGACGCAACTTAATATCTCTAATGTCGAAGCGCTAAAGTTTTATGCCCGCTTTGCCGACGTAGTGGTACTTGCACGTGAACTGAATCTTGAACAGGTGCGTGCCGTCTATGATGAGATTAATGCCGGGGATATAAAAGGCCCGAAAGGCGAACGGATACGTATTGAGATGTTTTGTCATGGAGCGCTTTGTATGGCGGTTTCCGGGAAATGTTATCTTAGCCTGCATGAGATGAATTTGTCGGCAAACCGTGGCGCCTGTACGCAGATCTGTCGCCGGGGTTATACCGTTAAAGACCGGGATACGGATATTGAGCTGGATGTGGATAACCAGTATATTATGTCGCCTAAAGATCTGAAAACAATTCATTTTATGAATAAGATGATGGATGCGGGCGTTCGTGTGTTTAAGATCGAAGGACGCGCTCGCGGGCCTGAATATGTGCGGATCGTGACGGAATGTTACAAAGAAGCGGTGAAGGCATATTGTGACGGAACATTCCCGGAAAAAAAGATAGAGATATGGGACAAACGCCTGAAATCGGTTTTTAACCGTGGTTTCTGGAATGGATACTATCTGGGCCAACGTCTTGGGGAATGGAGCCATCGTTATGGCTCGGACGCTACACGGCGGAAAGAATATGTAGCCAGGGGGATCAAGTATTTTAATGATATACAGGTGGCTGAGTTTGAGATGGAAAGCGGATCGTTGAAGGTGGGCGATGAAATCCTTATTACAGGCCCTACTACGGGAGCTTTGTTGAAAATCGTGAAAGAAATACGTGTAGAGATGAAGCCGGTTCGGGAGACGGTTAAAGGAGAACGTTTTTCCATAAGAGTAGATGAAAAAATCCGTCCGTCCGACCGGTTATATAAGATGGTACCGACGGAGTGATTCTTATTTTGCCGGCATTTTCATAAGGTTATCCTTTCGCCGTAACAGATTTTTTAAATTAATCATGTATCTTTGAAGCCGGAAAAAGAGTAAATATTAAAAGTTTAGATAATGAAGGAATATGTTTTCAAGCTGGAGATGAAAGTACGTGATTACGAATGTGATTTGCAGGGAGTGGTGAATAATTCGAACTATCAGCGGTATATGGAACATACGCGTCACGAATTTATGGAATTGCTCGGTGAAAATTTCGGGCGGATGCATGAAAACGGTGTCGACGCCTTTGTTTCGAAAGTGGAAATAAAGTTCAAACATTCGTTGCGTAGCGGCGACAGGTTTTTATCCTGCCTGAATCTGAAGCGTGAAAGTATCAAACTTGTGTTTGAACATCATATTTACAGAATGTCTGATATGACTTTAGCTGCGGCAGGGAAAGTCGAGACCGTTATTGTTGAGAACGGAAAACTTACCCGTGGCGAATATTTTGATAAAATAATCGCAGCCTTAGGAAAATGATAATAATCGTCATTGATAAACAGACGATCATTACCGGCATAGCATCTTAACGAAATAAAACACTTCTCTATGATAGCAGACGAACAATTATATCTGATAGGGCTTACATTCCTGAAAGGAGTGGGAGATGTGCATGCCCGTCATCTTTTGCAGTATTTCGGTTCGGCCGAAGAGGTATTTAAAGCAAAGCGTGCTTCTTTGGAAAAGGTACCGGGTATAGGTACCCATGTAGCGGAACAGATTGAGAATACCCGGAGCAAAGTCTTAGAACGTGCGGAAAAAGAAATCTCTTTTATTGATAAAAATAAGATCCGGTTTTATGCAATAACAGAGGATGATTATCCCCGGCGTCTGAAAGAATGTCAGGACGCCCCGGTTGTCTTTTACTACAGGGGCAATGCGGATTTGGATGCTGCAAAAATAATAAGCATTGTCGGTACGCGCCGCATGTCGGATTATGGACGTAAACTGACGGAGTTACTGGTTGCGGATTTGTCGGTAATGTTCCCGGATTTGCTTATTATCAGCGGACTTGCTTACGGCATTGATGTTTGTGCTCACCGCAGTGCTTTGAAATACAATCTGCCTACCATAGGCGTCCTTGCTCATGGCCTGGACCGTATTTACCCGGCTGTACACCGGAATACAGCGGCCGGAATGGTTGAAGCAGGGGGACTGCTCACGGATTTTGCAAGCGGAACAAATCCCGACCGGGAAAATTTTCTCCAAAGGAATCGTTTGGTGGCAGGTTTATCCGACGCGACAATCGTAGTCGAATCGGCAGAAAAAGGAGGCTCGCTTGTTACGGCTGATATTGCGTTTTCTTACGGACGTGATGTGTATACCTTTCCCGGACGTGTCACGGATGTATTCTCCGCAGGTTGTAACCGGTTGATACAAATGAATAAGGCAGGATTGATAAGTTCCGCAAAAGACCTTGTGATGTCGCTTTGCTGGGATTCCGACGCGAAAGCGCCGCCTGTGCAACTGTCACTTAATTTTCAGGAAAAACCAAACCATCCGGTTCTCCGTTTGATGACAGAGAAAGGGGCGTTTCAGATAAACGAACTGGCGGCAGAGATGAATATTCCGGTTCATAAATTATCTTCCATATTGTTTGAACTGGAACTGGAAGGCCATATAAAAGTATTGCCGGGAGGTGTTTATAAAATAAACTGAAAACTATACATGTATAATTTTTAGAACCTCCCAAAAATGATTAAAGGTTGTCTCGCGACAACCCCTAATCAATTTTGTTAACCTTAAATCTAATACTATTATGAAAAAACCATGGCGCAAAAGTACAATCATCCGGGTAACTATACAAGTGTTTTGCGAATAGACAATGTTAAATAAAAAGAAGTATATAGCAAAAAAAGTTTACACTTCCGGAGAATCAAGTCTTTTGTGTGAATTTAGTGTAAAAATTACATTTTATCCTGTGCTTTTAACATTTAGGATCGTGTAAAAAGCGAATCGTATAGTAAAATATCTTGTAACTACTCAACTTGTTTCCTTCCCCAAAAAACATTATCTTTGCGCCATGAATGAGATGATCACCATATCACAGTCTGAATATTCGGGATACAAACTCCTGCATGAAAAGAACGAGAAAATGCGGGAAGAAATTTTGTCATTACAGGCGTTAGTGCAACAGTTGCGGACAGAAATATCCTTGATGCAGAATAATCATCTGTCATTTGTTATATTCGGGAAAAAGCGCTATATTTGTTAGCTTTTTTAGAGAACTAAATTTATTATAAGAACTTATGAGTGAAGAAGTATTGAAAGAAGGAAAT
>JAIRKN010000053.1 GCA_031260095.1 Tannerella sp.
TCTATAACCATATCGTGCGAAAGGTCTCGGAAGTCTTCCACGACATACAGCCCGTCACACGCCTCAAGCGTTTTATCTTCCGTTTCATCTGCGTAGCCGGAACATGGATAAGGCAGGGCCGACAGTACAAACTTCGACTTTACACCGACAGACCTTACAATCAGGTGAGATTCGGATGATTATATGATTATAATTATATGATTATGTCTGCCTGAAAAAACAAACAGGCTGGGGAAGGGTGTGTCCGCATGTCTCCTGCTTCCCCTTTTGCTGCCTTTTCTTCTCTTTGAGCGCCGAAGACAGTACCATTGCGAGGCCAAAAATTCAGCAGATAACGCAAAACTCGTATATAAATCGACCCGAAAAAATCTCCATGCCTCTACTGTATTTTTACCGAAACTAACAAATTATTTGATTGCGGATTTTAGGAGATATATCGACGATGAAGATACGAGATGACATGCGGGAGGTAATAATACGCTTGATTACCAGCCGAAGGCGTCGCTCATCATCCACAATCCCTGTACCTTCATGATCTGTTCGATGATGTCGCGGGCGACGCCGTCGCCTCCGTTTATGGGGGAAATGTATTTTGCCAATTGTTTTATTTCCGGAGATGCATCGGCAGGGGCAACCGGCAGTCCGGCTCTTTTCATGACTTCGTAATCCGGAATATCGTCGCCGCAATACATCACCTCTTCATCATTCAGACCGGTCATGAAAAGGAAATCTTCATAATCCTTCAACTTGACGTTGCTTCGCAGATAAATATGTCTGATACCCAGACGTTCGTATCTGATTCTGACGGCTTCGGTATATCCGCCGGTTATGATTCCTATTTCAAAGCCTTTCTTTATGGCTAATTGTAACGCATACCCGTCTTTTATGTTTACCGTACGCATCGGATCCCCGTTTATCGCAAGCGATATCGTGTTTGATGACAATACGCCGTCTACATCAAAAACAAATGCTTTTATTTTATTAAGATCGTAATTTATCATGAGACAGTAATTTGTGTGGTTAAGGAGCAGTGATGGGTGGCGGATAGCCGGCTGTTCCTGTTTTCTCGTGGATGTTTTTACTGATGGATTCGTATATGTTGCGTATATCGGGATCCTTCAGCAGGGCAAGATGGCGGTTTATGATATTGCGATCGTACCTTATGGCAGGGCCGGTCTGTGCTTTATCGGGGCTCATTGTATACAATTTGTTTGCCGTTTCATCAATCAATGGTTGCAATACCTGTCGGTCGATGTCCTGTTCTTCAAGTATCTGTGTTGCTATGCGATACATGTGATTGCTGAAGTTACAGGCAAAGACGGCTGCTAAATGGAGATATCTGCGTTTTTCGGAAGTCATTAAATAGACATTCTCCGATATTTTTTCTGCAATAATCCGGATTTCCTTTTCGCTTGCCTCGGCATTTCCTTCTACAAATAAAGGTATCTTACGGAAATCCGTATAGCGGTTTTTCGACAATGTCTGCAAGGGATAAATGACGCCGTAACGTTCGGCATATCCTTCAAACACATCTATCGGTACGCTTCCGGCCGTATGCGCCCAGATCCCATTGTTTACAGGAATTTCTGCTATTATGTTCGGGAGGATATCATCTTTTATCGAAAAAATATAAATATCGGCATCCGTCCGGATCTGTGACGTTTCCGTTATGAAGTCGCATGTTAATTGTTTCCCAAGCATACGCGCATTTTCCTCCGTACGGCTGAATACTTGTAAAATAGAAAATCCGGCATCCTTCATAGATAGCGACATACGTGCAGCAACGTTGCCCGCCCCTATAAAAATGACCTTTAAAATATTTTTTTTAATGTCCGGAGTATTCATTTTCAGCAATTTATTTTCGTGCCGGGAATATTGTATCTTAATAATTGGACAAGTGTTTCCATCTATTTGCACGGCAATATGTTATCAGAAGGCGCGAAGCGGTCTATATGAACTTTTTCCCAAGTAAGTTTCGATAAATCGTTTGGTTTCCGTCCCTGGTCTTTGAAGCCTGTTCCTATGATGCAGAGAACGCCGAAATTATCGGGAATATCGAGTAAATCACGCACATATTGTTCCGATTCCGTTTCATTGATAAAACGGTTGCGTACATGACACCAGCAACTGCCGAGTCCCAGGTCTTCGGCCTGCAGCTGCATGTAAATAGCGGCGATAGAAGCATCTTCAATCCATGCGTCGGTCTTTGTTTTGTCACATATAACAACAATAGCCAGCGCGCATCCTTCCAGAAAAGCGCCTCCTGTATCCTTACATACGGATAACTGTTTGAGCATGTTTTTATCTTCTACCGCAATAAACTCCCAGCATTTGCAGTTTTTGGATGTCGGAGCCAGTAAAGCCGCCTGTAAAATCTTCTGCACTTTTTCCGGCGATATCTGATGTTTTGTGAATTTGCGCGTACTGCGCCGTATCGTTATCAATGATTCAAAATCTTTCATATGTACATTAATATAATTAAATTAATATTTTCGACTTGTTTTTTCAGAATAATGGCGATATGTTGTTTTTTTATTGAGCAGGTCGGCGGCATTACGCCGCATACGGCTCAAGTGATTACTAAATTTAACGTGCAAATGTACATGAAATTTTTCAATTACACACAGACAAATAAAAATGTACGCGAATTCAATCATCAAATGCAACAAAATCATCAAATGCAACAAAATTACTTATGCGCTCAAAGAACGGACTTCTATGCACAAATGGGGTGAATTTAAAGTCTTTCCTGTTTTTTTACCGTTGTTGAGTGTGAGTATAGACGCCAAATTTTCAGTTATGTCGGATGTAAAATAAAAATTCAGGACGCCGTGTATACGTTTTACCTCTTTTTTGCGTTATATTTTTTTGTTGAAAAGGTAAAAAAATGAAGATTCGTGCAATTATAATAGCATTGCTTATAAGTATATTGTTTGGGATAAGCCTGTTTGGTCAGGACGGTAAACGGGCGAAGATTTTCGGGAATGTGCGCGATGCGGAAGGTAATCCGATAGAGTTGGTAAATGTTAGCGTGAAGGGGACAATTATTGGCGCGGCGACAAACGAGAAAGGATATTATTCCCTGTCGGCAAACAAAGGCGACTCGGTTGTCCTTATATTTTCATGTCTTGGGTATAACAAGGCTGAGCGTATTATACCCGAGTTGTCGCAGGATATGCGTTTGAATGTAAAGATGAGCTATATGTCTATTGAGCTTGGCGAAGTATCCGTCACCGCTCACAGGGTCAGAACGGATATGATGGAGACGCTGGATGCAAGCAAACTGAAAATTTTGCCGGATCCTTCCGGAGGTAGTATTGAGAGCCTGATTATTACTTATGCCGGCGTCTCGTCGAATAATGAGTTGAGTTCGCAATATTCTGTCAGAGGCGGTAATTATGATGAAAATATTATTTATGTCAATGGACTGGAAGTATTCCGTCCTTTTCTGATACGTTCCGGTCAACAGGAGGGATTGAGTTTTATAAATCCGGAGATGACCGAAAATGTGCAGTTTTCGGCCGGAGGTTTTGAGGCGCGGTACGGTGATAAAATGAGTTCGGTACTGGATATTACCTATAAAAAGCCAACGGAGTTGGAAGGCTCGGTTAGCGCAAGCATGATGGGTGCAAGCGCTTATGTCGGCAGTTCGATCGGCAAATTAACGCAGGTGACCGGCCTGCGATATAAAACAAACCGTTCCCTATTGAGAACGCTGGATACGGAAGCGGAATACGATCCCAATTATACCGACTTACAAACTTTTATTACGTATCGTTTTACGTCGAAATTAGAAGCTGACTTTTTAGGTAACATGTCGATAAATAATTATAATTTTATTCCTCACGAACGGGAGACTCTTTATGGCACATTACAAAACCCCAGGGCTATCCGGGTCTATTTTGAAGGAAAAGAGCGCGACCGGTTTCAAAAGACTTTTGGTGCACTGACATTGAAATATACGCAGCATGAAAATTTGCAGTATGGCATCCAGACATCCGCCTTTAACAGTAGGGAAGAGGAAAGTTATGATATTACGGGCGCTTATAATCAAAATATTGCAGAAGCCGGAACAACGACCGAGGAAATTATTTCGCCGCGTGATGTCGCTTTTTATCGCGAACATGCCCGTAACAGGCTAAATTCGAATGTGGCGAATGTAGGCCTTTTCGGTATAGCTAAAATAAATGCGGCTAATACATTGAGGTTTGGAATGAATGCCCAGTATGAACATATAATTGATCGCATAAGCGAATGGGAAAGCCGGGATTCGTCCGGATACAGCCTTCCGCAGACAGGCGTTTCCGTAAATGTAATTTCCAATTTATTTTCGGACAACAAACTGGAAAGCTGGCGTTATTCGGCTTATCTTCAGGACGTTTTCAAATTTCGAACGGAAAAAGGACTGTTTACGATAATTGGCGGTTTGCGTGGCAGTTATTGGGATTACAATAGAGAACTTATAATAAGCCCCAGAGCCTCTGTCGGATTTATTCCCAATTCAAATCAGAATTTAATCTTACGTTTTGCATCGGGGTTTTATTATCAGCCTCCTTTTTACAAAGAATTGCGTGTCAAGGAACAGGATGAATTTGGAAATAATATCATCAAACTTAATGATAAACTGAAGTCCCAGCGTTCAACTCATTTCATTTTAGGTGGAGATTATACTTTTCGCGCGGCAGGACGAAATTTCAAATTTACGTCGGAATTATATTATAAGATGTTAGATGATATAAATCCTTATACGGTGGATAATATTAAGATTCGCTACTATGGCGAAAACTGCGCCAAAGGATATGCGATGGGTGTTGATATGAAATTCTTTGGGGAGTTTGTGCCCGGAGCCGACTCTTGGCTGAGTGTTTCTTTCATGCGTTCGAAGCAGACGATTAACAGAGTGATAGAAGCACCTATGCCGAATGATCAGGCGTATAACATATCATTGTATTTTCAGGATTATTTCCCGGGAAACAGACGTGCGATGGTCAATCTTAAAGGAATATTATCCGGCGGATTGCCGGTGACAATACCAAATAAGGGATGGGAATCGTATCTGCGTCGCCTCCCTCCGTACCG
Source organism: Tannerella sp. (assembly GCA_031260095.1). Lineage (GTDB taxonomy): Bacteria > Bacteroidota > Bacteroidia > Bacteroidales > Tannerellaceae > Tannerella. The sequence goes on from JAIRKN010000053.1 coordinate 5,080, forward strand.
TCGTGTGGATATCGGCTTCTCATATCAGATTGCCGGTGGGAAAGATGCAATTATGGACAGTCCATTCTTCCGCAACTTTAGAAATATATGGCTTGGCTTGGATATATTCAATCTTTTTGATATCAGTAACACGAACTCGTATTATTGGATAACGGATGTATATAATCAACAGCATCCCGTTCCGAATTTTCTGACCGGTCGTCAGTTGAATGTCCGTCTGAGCGTAGATTACTGAGCAGATGTCAAAAAACGGTCGGCAGGAGATCGTAGGATGAGAGATTTTCAAAAAAAGTTTCGTTTATAAAATGTTGTAAATCAGGGTATTATTTATGGATGAGATTTTTTTTTTAAAAAAAGAGGCAAAAAAATTTGGAGGGTAATAATAAAGTACCTACCTTTGCACCCGCTTTGAGAGAGAAGCATGGCAGAGAGAAATGATGAGAGATACAAGAAAGCCGGATGGTTAGAATGAATAAGCATTTGATTTTCAGTATATTGCGAAGGCTTTTTAAAAAAAAACTTCCAAAAAATTTGGAAGATAAAAAAGAAAAGCATTATCTTTGCAGTCCCTTTCGCGCCGAAAGCGGTGCATGGGGGGCAAAAAAAGGGTTGCAGAGCCGTCCGGTGAAT
>JAIRKN010000148.1 GCA_031260095.1 Tannerella sp.
TACTTACAACAGGATCGGATATATGACCGAATTGCCGCAATACAAACAGATATATGAAAACTTAAGGGCGCAGATCGCCGCAGGAAAATATATTCCCGGCGACCGGCTTCCATCAGAACATGAGTTATGCGTGAAATATAATGTGGCGCGCCTTACCGTGCGGAAAGCGTTGGAGCAATTGGTTGCGGACGATTTTATCATTCGTCATCAGGGGAAAGGCAGTATCGTGAAAGGTACTCCGAAAGGAATCGGTATCCTGTCGCTGATGAGTACAACTTCTGCGCTCGACAATACGAATCTTACAACACATATCACTTTGAAACCGGAATTGCGCGAATGGCATGAGGCGTTTACTTTTCCGGTTGAGCCGCAGGAAGAAGCAGCCGGATGTATCTATTTTGAACGATTACGATTGCTCGACGGAGAGCCGGTTTTTTATGACATTACGATGCTTCCGAATATAAACCTGCCGCGCTTTTTGGATTACGATATGGAAAATAAATCGCTGTTTGATACCTTGCGCACCAGGTATCAGATTGTTGTGACCGGAGGCGTACAACAACTTTTTGCCATACGGGCCGATAAGCGTCTTCAGGAATCTTTTTATGTCCGCTCCGGACATCCCGTACTGCAACTTAACCGGAAGATCAATACCAATCGCACAGGATTCCACATATACAGCCGGATATTTTGCGTGACACAACGTTACGGACTGATCGGAAGTTTCTGAAAATACACATATACAAGTATGGAACTTGTGTATATCGACGCGCAAAATAAGTTATTGATTATCATAAACTAAAAAATAAAATATAAATGACTTGTATATATACATTTTTTTATCGTAACTTTGCGGCAAATTAAATTATTTCAGCGAATATCTATACATTAATAATTAGAAGAAATGGCAACAGTTGTAATCATGCCCAAACAGGGACAGTCGGTCGAAAGTTGTATCCTGACGGAGATAAAAAAGAAAAAAGGCGACGCCGTCGCAGTCGGCGATATATTGTTTTCTTATGAAACAGACAAGGCTTCGTTTGAAGAAGAAGCGCAGGCGGCAGGCACCGTGCTCGACGTGTTTTTTGCCGAAGGAGATGAGATCCCTGTCCTTGCGAACGTAATGGTAATCGGTCGTCCGGGAGAATCGACGGATGAGTTTCGCACCGAAGCGGCAGGAAACGCTCCCGCCGAAACGGTTGCGCCCGTAACCGCGCCGCCACAATCCGCCGAAGCGCCCCAGACTGTAAACGCCGGTATGCAAACGACCGCCACAGCCACGTCTCCAGTATCGCCGCGCGCCAAAGCGCTGGCCGGCAAAAATGCTATACAGGCAGAAACGCTTGCCGGTACAGGCCCGCATGGACGTGTGATCGAACGGGATGTGCAGGCTGTTATTGATAACATGCCGAAAACAACGCCGCTGGCAAAAGCCGTTATCAAAGATACGGGCGCATCACTTCCAGAATCCGGAAGCGGACTGGCCGGAACTGCGAAAAGCGCCGATCTCGGAGTGAAAAATCCGGTGTATGCCTCCGACAGCGAAATAAAACCATTGACCAATATGCGGAAGATTATCGCCAAATCTATGCACGCATCCCTTCAAAACTCAGCACAGTTGACCCACCACCTCGGTGCAGATGCACGGAATATTATGGCGCTACGCAAAACGGTCAAAAAAGCAATGCAGAATGGCTATCCGACCGATATTACACTAAATGATTTCGTTTGTTTGGCCGTCATCAAAGCGCTGAAAAAATTTCCGCAGGTGAACGCGCACTTTCTCGGAGACAGCGTGCGCCTGTTCTCGAAAGTACACCTCGGACTGGCAGTAGATACGGAACGCGGACTGATGGTGCCTGTCGTAAGAAATGCCGACGACTTGTCCGTACAGGACTTATCCAATCAGCTCAAAGAAGTGGCCAACGCATGTAAAAAGGGAGGCATCGCGCCGGATCTTCTTTCGCCGGAAGCCGCGTCGTTCACGGTATCAAACCTCGGAAATTACGGCGTAGAAATGTTTACGCCCGTCATCAACCTGCCGCAGGTCGCTATTCTGGGAGTTAACACGATCGTTCCACGCCCGAAAGACCTGGGAGGAGGCGTTTACGGATTTGTACCTTACATGGGCTTAAGCCTTACATACGACCACCGTGCACTCGACGGAGGCGAAGCTACCCGTTTCGTAAAACAGGTGGCCATTGAAATCGAAAATCTTGAATTTAGCTTATAAAACAATCAAACGTATGATAGATTTAGCAATTATCGGCGGCGGGCCGGGAGGATATGTAGCAGCGGAACGCGCGGGAGCAAAAGGATTAAGTGTCGTACTCTTTGAAAAAAGAGAACTTGGAGGTGTGTGCCTGAACGAAGGTTGTATTCCTACCAAAACACTGCTATATAGCGCCAAAGTTTTTGATTATGCAAAGCATGGCGATAAATACGGGATCAATGTGGCGGACGCTTCATTCGATTTCGGCAAAATAATGGTGCGTAAAGACAAAGTAGTAAAGAAACTGATCGCAGGCGTAGGCGCTAAAATGAAAGCGCATAAAGTGACGGTTGTCAAAGGGGAAGCGATGATAAAGGGACGTTCATCCGCAGGGATCGAAATATCCTGTGACGGAGAAGACTTTTGCGCGAGAAACCTGCTGCTTTGTACCGGCTCGGAAGCGTTTGTGCCTCCCATTCCGGGAGTGCGGGAAGCCGGGGATATCGTTGTTACGAACCGGGAGATCCTATCCCTTAAAGAACAACCGAAGTCATTGGTCATCATAGGTGGCGGCGTTATTGGAATGGAATTTGCCAGCTTCTTCAACAGCCTCGGCACGGAAGTGACGGTAGTGGAGATGCTGCCCGAAATACTGGGCGGACTGGATAGTGAGATCAGCAAAATGCTTCGCGAGATGTATAGCAAAAAAGGCATTACATTTAATTTATCCTGCAAGGTTACGGAAATAAAAGGAAACGAAGTGGTCTATGTAAATGCGGAAGGCGTTCAGGCGTCGGCCAAAGGCGAAAAGATCCTGATGAGCGTCGGTCGCCGCGCCGTCACGCAAGGGTTTGGACTGGAGAATCTTGGTGTGGAAACGGAGCGGAATGCGATCAGGGTAGACAGTAAAATGAGGACAAACGTTCCGAATGTTTTTGCCGCAGGAGATGTGACGGGCTTCTCTATGCTTGCTCATACGGCCAGCCGCGAAGGTGAAGTGGTCGTCAACAATCTCACGGGCCGTCCCGACGTTATGCGCTACAATGCGATTCCCGGCGTTGTCTATACGAACCCGGAAGTGGCCGGAACAGGTCTCACGGAAGAACAGGCAAAGAAAGAAGGTATTGCCTATAAGATAGTCAGACTGCCCATGAGCTATGCCGGACGCTTTATTGCCGAGAACGAAGGAGGTAGCGGAATATGTAAAGTGCTGGCCGGAGAAAAATACGGAGAAGTGCTCGGAGTACATCTGCTGGGTAATCCCTGTAGCGAAATGATCTATGGAGCATGTCTGGCCATCGAACAGGAAATGACGCTCAAAGAAATGGAAGAAGTGGTATTCCCCCACCCAACCGTATCCGAAATATTCAAAGAAGCAATCTTTGCAATGGACATTTAATTAATATACACGATTCATCATTAATTACTAAATAGTATGCCAAAAGTAGAATTTATCGACCCTGCAAAGGTCAGAAAACCGGGTGAAGTAAAATTCAGTAACATCCCTGTGAACCAATACAAAAAAACAGTGAGCGAAGAACTGAACAGCAAAAACTTCACAAATGAAGATTTAACACGTATTTACTTCGATATGTCGGTGATACGTGAGTTTGAAACGATGCTCCAGCTTGTAAAAACAACCGGCGCTTATCAGGGGATTGAATATAATAATCCCGGCCCGGCTCATTTGTCTGCGGGACAGGAAGCTGCGGCAGTAGGTATGGCTTATATGCTGGATACGGACGATTTTATTTTCGGTTCTCACCGCAGTCATGGAGAAATTATCGCCAAAGGATTGCGCTCCATACAAACTATGCCGGAAAAAGAATTGAAAAGGATTATGGAAAGTTTCTGGGACGGAGCCACGTTGAATGTAGCTAAAAAAGCGTATAAGGGGAAAGAGATCAAAAAGTTGGCCATTAGATTCCTTTTATATGGAGCATTAGCCGAAATATTCGCACGTACAACCGGTTTCAATAAGGGCCTTGGCGGCAGTATGCACACGTTCTTCACTCCGTTCGGCATTTATCCGAACAACGCAATCGTAGGAGGTAGTGCGACTATTGCTGTCGGAGCGGCTTTGTATAAGAAAGTGAATCGTAAGAAAGGGATTGTGGTAGCCAATATCGGTGACGGCTCCATGGCGCGCGGCCCCGTCTGGGAAGCGCTTTCTTTTGCCGCTATGGATCAGTTTAAACAGTTGTGGGAGAAAGATATGAAAGGCGGACTGCCCGTTATTATCAATATCATGAACAATCAATACGGCATGGGCGGACAAACAGCCGGAGAAACTATGGGATACGATATCGCAGCACGTATCGGCGCAGGCGTAAATCCTGAACAAATGCACGCCGAACGTGTCGACGGGTATAATCCGTTAGCCGTAATCGACGCATATCGCCGCAAAAAAGCTATCTTAGAGAAAAAAGAAGGTCCTGTCCTGCTCGATATTCTTACCTATCGTTACAGTGGTCACTCCCCGTCGGATGCTTCCTCCTATCGTACAAAAGAAGAAATCGAAGCCTGGGAAAAAGCAGACTGTATCAAGAGCTACGGAAAGGAACTCGTAAAAGCCAAAGCAGCGACACAAAAGGAACTGGATGCAATAGAGAAAGAAATCAAAGAGATTATGTTTGAGATATTCAAACTGGCCATCGACCCGGAACTTTCTCCGCTAATGGATTTGAAGAAGCAGCCGGATCTGCTGGAGGAAATGATGTTTTCCAATCAGTCGGTAGATTCTTTGTCAGAGGCCAAACCGGAGGTCAATCATCCGTTAAAAGAAAATCTGCGCGTCAAACAAATAGCCGGAAAAGAACGCTTTGCTTATGACGAAAACGGTAAACCGTTCTCTAAAATGAAACAGTACCAGTTGCGTGACGGTCTTTTCGAAGCCATTGCTGACCGGTTTTACAAAGACGCTTCACTCGTTGCATACGGAGAAGAAAACCGCGACTGGGGAGGCGCTTTTGCCGTTTATCGCGGGCTAACCGAAGCCCTGCCGTATCATCGCCTGTTCAACGCGCCTATTGCAGAGGCGGCTATTGTCGGGACAGCTATTGGCTATGCAATGTGCGGCGGGCGTGTCATTCCCGAAATTATGTATTGCGACTTCCTGGGATGTTGTGGCGACGAGGTTTTCAATCAGCTACCCAAATGGCAGGCAATGAGCGGAAATCTCATCAAGATGCCGGTTGTCGTACGTGTATCGGTAGGGTCCAAATACGGCGCTCAGCACTCCCAGGACTGGACTTCGCTGGCGGCTCACATTCCGGGACTGAAAGTCTGTTTCCCCGCAACGCCTTACGATGCAAAAGGATTGATGAACCGTGCATTGCAGGGAACGGATCCGGTTATATTCTTCGAAAGTCAGCGCATTTATGATATCGGCGAACAATTCCATAAAGGCGGAGTGCCTGAAGGATATTATGAGATCCCGTTCGGTGAGCCGGATATCAAACGCGAAGGGAAAGACGTTACCTTCCTTACCATTGGCGCAACCCTCTATACGGCTCTGAAAGCGGCCGATAGACTTGAAAAAGAATACGGCATGAGTGTGGAAGTGATAGACGCACGTTCACTGGTTCCCTTCAACTATGAAAAGGTGCTGGCGTCGGTTAAAAAGACGGGACGTATCGTGATTGCAAGTGACGCTACCGCACGCGGCTCGTTCCTGAACGACCTTGCACGCAACATAACGGAACTTTCATTCGACGATCTGGACGCTCCCCCCGTGGTCGTAGGTTCACGCAACTGGATCACGCCCGCATACGAACTTGAATATGCCTTCTTCCCGCAGGAAGAAAGTTTCCTGGATGCCATACATGAAAAAATCGTTCCGTTAAAAGGATATATTCCTACCTATAATTTTACGGACGGCGAACAAATACGCCGACAAAAACTCGGAGTGTAATGACTATGGGAACATACAGCAGAGTGCCAAACGTCAATGCACACTTGCATACGCCATTTTCTTTCAGCGCCTTTGAAAACCTGGCCGACGCGCTGGATAGAGCTTCGGGTGAGAATGTCAGTGTCGTGGGAATCAATGATTTTTATTCCACTGACGGATATGAAGAATGGGATAAAGAGTCGCGTAAGCGACATCTTTATCCGTTGTTCAATATCGAATTTATAAGCCTCCAGCAGGAAGATCAGGAGAACGGCATACGTGTGAATGACCCGAATAATCCGGGACGTACATACATCAGCGGAAAAGGATTAAGTTGTCCGCCTGCACTGAAAGAGCCTTATGCATCACAGTTAGCCGGAGTACGTGCAGAATCGAATACGCAGGTAAAAGAAATGTGCGACAAGATAAACCTTCTCTTAAAAGCTTATAACGCCGGTTTTCATGTTGATTTTGAAAATATCGAAAGCGAGATGAGCAAAGGGCTTGTGCGCGAACGTCACTTAGCCAAAGCGCTGCGCATGTATACGTATATCCATTTTAAGAACGAGCCGAAAGACGTGAAGAAATTTATGGAAAAGATCTTTAACGGTAAAAAATTAAAATCGGATATATTTGATTACGCCGGAGTGGAAAATGAGATACGCGGCAATCTGCTGAAAGCCGGAGGAGCCGCATTTGTCCCGGAAGATCCGAAAGCATTCCTTCCGCTCGACGATGTGCGCCGTATCATCCTGAATGCAGGCGGAATCCCAACCTATCCATTCCTTGGCGACGATGCAAACGGAGGATTCACCGACTTTGAACAGGATATAGAAAAAGCAGCCGAGACCCTGAAACAACGAGGTATTTTTGCGGCGGAATTTATTACGACCAGAAATACTACGGATGTGTTGGAGAAATATGCAGGTTATCTTCATGATAACGGGTTTGTTGTCACATTCGGAACAGAGCATAATACGCCTGCAATGGAACCCATATTGCTCCGTACCCGCGAAAAATCCCTTCTGACGGAACGATTGAAACAAATTAATTATGATGGGGCTTGTGTCATAGCCGCTCATCAGGAGCTTATCCGTGAAGGGAAAGCCGGATATGTCGACGACAATGGGATAGCAGATATGGACAACCGGAACAAATATATCGAAAAGGGTAATGAATGGATACAAGCTGTCATTCACTGATCCGCCAAACAAATAATTTTTTAAAACGATGATAAACGATAATATTAAGCAACTGATTGAGATCTCCCGCAAATACGGAAGCGACGACCGCTATGTGATTGCCGGAGGAGGTAACACATCTTACAAGGATGATGAAAAATTATGGGTAAAAGCAAGCGGTCATGCACTCGCAACCATTACGGAAGACGGTTTTGCCATTCTCGACCGGAAAAAACTGAATGTCATATCCGAAAAGAAATACAGCTCTGATGCAGCTAAACGCGAAGAAGAGGTGAAAAATGACCTGGCAGCCGCATGTATCACAAAAGACCGTCGCCCTTCCGTCGAAACATCCATGCACAATGCGATCGGCTATGCTTTTATCGTTCATCTTCATCCCACCATGGTAAACGGGTTGATGTGCAGCAAAAATGCCGAATCGGAAACAAAACAACTGTTTGGAAACGAAGCGGTATATATTCCTTACACCGACCCGGGATATGTATTGTTTAAAGAGGTTGAAACACGGATCAATACGCATCGGAAAAAGACCGGGAAGCATCCGTCGATCATTTTACTGCAAAATCATGGTATTTTCGTAGGAGCGGATACGACCAAAGAGATAGAAACCATATACAAACAGGTAATCGGCAAAATAGAGAAAAAAGCGGCAGCCGGACGAACGGCTAAGGATGAAAAGATCTGCGACTGCGTACAGGAAATCATACCGGCCATACGCATGATGGTAAGCAAGTATGACGGACTGAAAACATTGAAAGTACGAAACAACAGCCGGATCAGAAAATTCGCCTCGTCGGAAAAGGAATTTGCAAAAATCGCGGCTCCGTTTACACCGGACGTTATCGTATACTGCAAGTCCAAATATATCCGGCTGGCAAACACAAGCAAAGACGACCTGCTGAAAAAAGCGCAGAAAGAAATAGATAACTATGTGAAGAAAAACGGGTACACGCCGAAAGTGTTGGTCATTGAAGACATTGGGCTGGTAGCCATTGGCGACAACGCCGCCGGATGCGACATTATTCTGGACGTGTACGAGGATCTGATGAAAGTAACTGAAATCGCTCAATCTTTTGGGGGAGAACATCCCATGACAAAAAAACAAATAGACTTCATCGACCATTGGGAAGTTGAAAACTACCGTCGTAAAGTAAGCGCCGGAAATGCTTCGGGACGTGTGGAAAATAAAACAATCATAGTCACAGGAGCCGCCCAGGGATTCGGCGAAGGTATTGCGGAATGTTTACTGAAAGAAGGCGCTAACATTGTCGTGGCCGACCTGAACGAAACAGCAGGCCATGCGACGGCAGAGCGTTTTTTAAGCCGCTGCAAAACGAACCGGGTACTGTTTGTAAAAACAAATGTCGCCGATACTGCAAGCCTGCGAAACCTGATACATGAAACGGTTTGTAACTTCGGAGGACTGGATGTTTTTATTAGTAACGCAGGCGTGCTGCGCGCCGGAGGACTGGAAGACATGACGCCGGAGGATTTTGAGTTTGTAACAAAAATAAATTATAACGCATACTTCTACTGCACACAAGCAGCGTCGCGCGTGATGAAGCTTCAGAACGAATACGCCCCGGAGTATTATGGCGATATCATCCAGATCAACTCAAAATCCGGTCTGCGCGGCTCCAAAGCAAACTTCGCGTATGCAGGCGGCAAGTTTGGAGGCGTTGGGCTGACGCAGTCATTTGCCCTTGAACTGGCTCCATTCCGAATCAAAGTCAATTCGGTCTGCCCCGGTAATTTTTATGAAGGCCCGTTATGGTCCAACCCCGAAAACGGTTTGTTCAAGCAATACCTGGAAGCAGGAAAAGTACCCGGCGCTAAAACAATCGGGGACGTTCGCAAATTCTATATGAATCAGGTACCCATGCGCAAAGGAACCGGCCCGGAAGATGTTGCCAAAGCCGTACTTTATCTTATCGACCAGACATGCGAAACCGGACAGGCCATTCCCGTAACAGGAGGACAGGTCATGCTAAACTAATAATTAATCATATCATTCAATTAACGTGAAAACAAAAGCAGTACGATTATACGGAAAAAACGATCTTCGGTTGGAGACGTTTGAATTGCCTGCCATCAAGGAGGATGAGATCTTGGCAAAAGTAATATGCGACAGTATTTGTATGTCGTCATACAAAGCTACACATGAAGCCGACATACATAAACGGGTGCCACGCGATGTGGCGCAGAACCCGGTTATCATCGGCCATGAATTTGCAGGAGAACTGATAGAAGTCGGCAGTAAATGGAAAAATAAATTCAAACCCGGAGAAAAGTTTTCCATACAACCTGCACTGAATGATCCGAACGGCCCGGTTGGCCCGCTAAGCGCACCCGGTTACTCATACCGCTATATCGGCGGCGACGCTACCTGTGTAGTAATCCCAAATGAAGTGATGGAAAATGATTGTCTGCTGCACTATACGGGCAAAGGTTTCTATCCGGCCTCCCTGTCAGAGCCTCTGTCGTGCGTCATCGGAGCGATGCACGCGAATTATCATACCGAACAGGGCTCCTACATTCATCAAATGGAAATAAAGGAGGGGGGAAACATGGCCATTCTCGCCGGAGTCGGCCCCATGGGACTGGCTGCGATCAATTATGCCATCCATCGCCCCGACAGAAAACCGAAATTCATGATTGTAACGGATATAGACCAGGCAAGGTTAGACCGGGCGGCACTGCTATACAGTCCGGAAGAAGCAGCCCAAAACGGTATCGAATTGAAATATATCAATACCGGAGATATGGAAGATCCTTTAGCGGAACTTCATGCCATGACCGGCGGCTACGGATATGACGACGTCTTCGTATTTGCCCCGGTAGCCCCGATTATCGAACAGGCAGATGCCATTCTTGCGGTAGACGGATGTCTGAACTTCTTCGCCGGTCCTGCCAAAACCGATTTCAAAGCGCCTTTCAACTTCTACAACGTGCACTATGCAAGAACACACATCGTCGGAACAAGCGGCGGAAACAACGACGACATGGTAGAAGCGCTCGACATGATGAGCAAAGGTCTCGACCCGGCCGGATTAATCACCCACATCGGGGGCCTCAACGCCGTAATAGATACGACCATGAATCTACCCCATATACCGGGCGGCAAAAAACTGATCTACACACATATCGACATGCCGCTGACTCCCATTACCGAATTTGAGGAAAAAGGACAATCGAATCCCGTATAT
>JAIRKN010000173.1 GCA_031260095.1 Tannerella sp.
TTGTGCTTTTTTATTCTTTTTGCGTTTTTTTTCCATATAAAGATACTCCCTCACATAAATATAGGGGACAAAGGTAAGGAAATTTCCTTTACAATCATCCTAAATACAGAAATTTATAGCGGAAACAGGTGTGAATGGGGAAGCGTTTAGAAGTGGACGGAGTTCAACAGATTACATAATTTGAAAGAATATTTATACTGTACTCTGCATAACTTTGTGAAGTCAGTCCGGATTGCTTCAGGCTACGCCTTTGCAATGACGGAGGTGTGTCCCGCGTCATTGCGCCCCCGCTCTCTGTCTTCGTCATTGCGAATCTGCAGGGTGACGCAATTCCGATAGAATAATATCACAAAATTACACCGTGGGCGGTATAATTTTGTGATCAAACGGAGTGACCGGGCAGGGGATTTTTAGAGGAAGGGGAATACTTTTTATGCTAATGCTGCATGAATGATTTGGACACAAACTCCAGCACAAGCGGTAGTTCCATTCGCCAGTACGTCCATGTATGCGCACCGTCTTTGACCCGGTATTCATGTGGTATCTCATTCTTTTTGAAGGCAATGTGCATGCGTGCGTTTCCTTCATAAAGGAAATCGTCGTCGCCACAACTTATGTACCAGCGTATACTTTTGATTTGTTTCAAATCTTCTTCCGAAGCATTACTGATAATTTCTTCTATGCTATGGCGTTTATAATATTGCTCTATGGCAGAGTCCGAGAGGCCGTCCTGATTTTTCATCCTTTCTTTATATTGTTCCGGATCCCAATTTCCGGTTGCTGCACTCAAGGGAGCTGCTGCTGCAAACATATCCGGCCTGTGCAGGGAATAAAAAACGGTTCCTCCTCCGCCCATGGATAGACCTGCAACGGCGCGGTATCGTCGTTCGCTTCTTACCCGGTATATTTTTTCGACATGCGGAATCAATTCTTTGAAGAAGAAATCTTCGTAATTAAAGTCTCCTTTTATGTCATTGAAATAGCCTCTTTTGCCGGTATTGGCGTCCGGCATCACAATGATCATCGGGCCGGCCGATCCGGATGCGATGACTTTGTCTGCTATGTGTTGTACCTGTCCGAACTGTACCCAGCCGGTGTGATCGTCGCCTGCTCCATGTAGCAGATACAAGACCGGATAACTGCGGTCTGTGTCATTGTAGCCCGGTGGCAGGTAGATCGAATATTTACGTTCCGCTTTCAGGATTTCACTTTTTACGGTGCGTGTTTCAAAAACAATCCCGTGCTGTGCTGTAGATGTCTGGCTGATAATGAATAATCCCGCCAGGAGAAGAAGATGTTTCATAGTGAATGAGTTTAAATGAAACCACGAAGTTACAATAATCCATTGAAAAATAAAAAATCAGCGAGAAAAATACTCTTTTGCGCTGCCATTTTTCATTTTGCCCCCTCAAACTTGGCCGGAATGAAGAAAAAAACGATATCTTTGTAACTTTCGGAAAGAATTTATAAATTATCTCAACAAATGGAAAACAACAGTTTTGATTTATTATCGGCATCGTACAATGAAATAAAAGGCATAAAATATGATTATGCCGTATTACCCTGGGGAGCGACGGAAGCGCATAATTATCACCTGCCTTATCTTACGGATTGTTATTTATCGCATGACGTATCGGTTGATGCGGTTGAGAAAGCGTTTGCCCTGTATAAAATAAAAGGTATGATTCTACCTCCGGTTACGCTGGGATCCCAGAATCCGGGACAGTATGACATCACATTTTGCATACATGCACGCTACGAAACGCAAAAAGCGATATTGTCGGATGTGGTAGCCTCTCTGGACAGACAGGGAATAAATAAACTCTTTGTTGTGAATGGACATGGAGGTAACAGCTTTAAGAATATGGTACGTGACCTGGCTTTTGATTATCCTTCGTTCACGGTAATTATTGTAGACTGGTACAAAATTATTCCGCCAGGCGGCTATTTTGACTGCATTGGCGATCATGCGGACGAACTGGAAACGTCTGTATTGATGTATTACCGTCCGCAGTTAGTAAACTTGCCGGTGGCAGGCGAGGGTCGTTATAAGCCTTTTCAATCCTCATCATTAAATGAAGGGATAGCCTGGACACCCAGAAACTGGGCCAAAGTATCACAAGATACCGGAATCGGAAATCCACATCAGTCAACGGCCGTTAAGGGCGAAAGATACGCGAAAGCGGTTACCGGTAAACTTGCGGAATTGTTTATGGAGGTAGTAACGAAAGAAATGTATTAGACTATTCAAAAATCCAAAGACAATTGTACCGACGGAAGTAAAGTGAATGATTTCCGGTGATAGGGCGTTGAGCCATGCAGACGTATAGCGTCGCGATGCGCTTTGGTCGGATATCCTTTGTTTTCGCACCATAAATAGTCCGGATATTCCGTGTTCAGTTGATTCATATATTCATCGCGATGTGTTTTGGCCAATACGGATGCTGCGGCAATAGACAGGAATTTTCCGTCTCCTTTGACGACGGTTGTATGCGCAATATCGGGATAGGGCGTGAAGCGGTTTCCGTCAATGAGGAGATGTCCGGGTTTTACTTTTAACTGTTCGATAGCCCGGTGCATCGCAAGGAATGACGCTTTGAGTATATTGATGCGGTCTATTTCTTCCGGCGTTGCAATGCCTACTGCCCAGGCGACGGCTTCATTTTCAATGAGGGGACGTAACGTATCCCGTTGTTTCCCGGTTAATTGCTTGCTGTCATTCAACATTTCGTTATGAAAATCCTCCGGGAGAATGACGGCAGCTGCATATACGGCGCCGGCTAAACATCCGCGTCCCGCTTCATCACAACCCGCTTCAATACGGCCTTTTTTCAGGTATGGGAGTAACATCACAGTTTTGATATATTAGATTTTCAGAACATGCGGCGAACCTGTTCTATTCCTTCCGTCAGGCGATCTATTTCTTCTGTTGTATTATAGAGAGCGAACGACGCCCTGACGGTTCCTTCAACGCCCATCCGGCGCATCAGTGGTTCGGCGCAGTGGTGGCCTGTACGGACAGCTATACCCAGGCGGTCTAATAACAGTCCCATATCGTAATGATGAATATTGCCGACCTGGAAGGAGATCACGCCGCTTTTATCACGGGATGGGCCGAAGATATACATTCCTTCGATAGCGCTCAGACGCTCTGTGGCATAAAGCAGTAATCTGTTTTCGTATGCTGCTATTTCCGACAGTCCGACGTTATTTACATAATCAAGTGCGACGGCCAATGCCGTACTGCCGATATAATCCGGCGTTCCGGCTTCGAATTTGAATGGCAGGTCATTAAATTTTGTTTTTTCGAACGATACGGATGCAATCATTTCCCCTCCCCCCTGGTAAGGAGGCATCTTATCTAACCATTCTTCTTTTCCGTATAATATGCCGATACCTGTCGGACCATATATTTTATGCCCCGAAAAAGCATAAAAATCTGCATCCAGATCTTGAACATCCACTTTTTGATGTGCGACAGCCTGTGCGCCGTCAATCAGTACCGGGATGTTGTGTTCGTGTGCGATCCTGATAATGTCCTTTACCGGATTGATCGTGCCCAGCACATTTGAGATATGAGTAACGGATACTAATTTTGTTTTTTTCGTAAATAAATTTACAAAAGTATTCATATCCAGTTCCCCGTTTTCATTTACCGGTATTACCCTGACGGATATATCATAACGCGCCGCCTGAATTTGCCACGGCACAATATTGGAATGATGCTCCATGCAGGATATGATTATTTCGTCGCCGGGCGACATAAATTCATAGACGAAACTGGATGCAACCAGATTAATAGATTCGGTCGTACCGCGTGTAAAAATAATCTCCTCCGCTTTGGAAGCGTTTATAAATTGTTGAACCCTGCGGCGCGCATCCTCGTGCGCTTCCGTTGCTTGACGGCTCAGGAAATGTACGCCACGATGAATATTGGCATTCACATTATAATATTCCTCCGTAATCTTTTCGACAACACGGCGCGGTTTTTGGGTCGTGGCTGCATTGTCAAAGTAAATGAGCGGCTTGCCGTAAACCGTGCGTTGCAGAATCGGAAAATCGTTTCGTATTGTTTCGTTCATAACAAGT
>JAIRKN010000250.1 GCA_031260095.1 Tannerella sp.
TTTATGTCCGGGAATAATAAATCCGAAGAACATACTTATCGCAAAGATCACTAATTGCAAATCTCCCCGTTTAAATATGCAAATGATGATAATACATAATAAAGCGCCTGCCCAGAAAACGATCGCACCCCACAGGAATGGTTTGAAACGACAGGTACGCGCCATCACAAATTCCGGGATCGCCACCATTGCCATGATAATTGGGGTAATTGCAACGAGTGATTGCCATGTACCCAGTGTATAGACGATCGCATATAACGTAATCATAAAAATGACGATCGAAATCGTAAATCCACTCCATGCCGAAGAAATAATCTTGTCTATATCCGTCTTCACCATAGAAGTTTTGTCCACTTTCCGTTCTATATAATGGTCAATCATCCAGACAGGGAACATTAAACACCAGATATAATACGAATAATTCAGATATTCATTCGGCAACAACTGCAATAAAATGAAATTGGCGATCGCTATGATTGCTCCCGCATAACCGTTAAAAATCATGCTGTTGGCGCTACCTTTGCGGACATTGTTTCGTGCGCGGTTAATCATCTCCGTAATGATTTCCATACTCTCTTGTTTTGTAAATTTTGATTCCATTTGAAAATTAATTTAATTATTAAACATGATGCAAATATAATGTAGTTTATATTATAAACAAAATTATTTAGTGATATATAGTATATATTAACATACGCGAACATATTTGTTTGCATTATACTCAGCGTGATTCGGTGGTATTTTGATGGCTGGAATCTGCGATTATTTTATTTTTTGCGCCCGGAATGTTTTGATTACCTGTAAAAATCCCTCTTACTGACATGTACGATATCGCCGAATGAAGCTAATTTGGACATGTTGATTTTTGAGGAATTTCCAACAATGACATAAACCAGCGTTTTGTTTTTTACGTGTGTTTCATGGAATCTTACCACGTCGTCCATGCTCATTTCTTTTATTTTTCGCAGCAGGTATTTGTTCGGGTCATCGTGATGACCGGCCTGCCTGTATTTGGCTATTTTTATGGATATATCGCGGAATGACGGGTATTCGTTGTTTATCTGATTAATGATACTTTGAATGATAGGGCCTATTTTTTCAGGATGTACCGGCATACGGTGCACAAGCGACTCAAGGACGGTTAAGGCATCCATCGTTTTATCGCATTGTGTGGATAAATAGGTAATAAACATCGCCGGTTTGTCTGCCTGGCAGAAAGGGGGGAACTGAATACCTCCTGACGTCTGATAAGCATAGGAGCGAAATTCCCTTATTTCCTGAAAAATAAGAGATGACATGCCTCCTCCGAAATATTCGGAGAATAAACGCGCCGCACACCTGTCATAGGGTGACGTTAACGGAGGCCCTACCTGAAAGCCATACACGATATTCTGTGATACATCGCGTATATCATAGAAGAATATCAGGGGCTTGTCGTACAGGATCGGTTCGCGGTAAACCGGAATGTTCGCTTCTTCCGTAATGTTTTCCAGCGGGATGTGGCGGCGTATTTTATCGGCGACAAACGACGCCTCCCTCGTTCCGCAATAGTGGAAATTGCATTTTACTTTCTGAATGTTAAAAAATAAATCAAGTAAGTCGCGTCCTTTTAATTTTCTTATTTCTTTCAGGGACGGCTTCATTAAATAGTGTGATTTCGTGCCGTATTGTACATATTCAAACAAAGCGTCGGCAATGTCATGACTTGACTTGAAAAAGGCGCTTTCTCCCACTTTTGCATCATCCGCAAGTGATTTCAGTTTTTTCCGGTCGTCTTTTACATTTTGGAGAAAGTCGCTCAGTATGATCATTGTTTCTTCAAAATGTTTGTCAAATCCGCTGATACTTATCACAAAATGATTGTCATCCGGATCAAAATGCATCAGACTGCCAAGTAATTGCAGGCGGGTATGAAATTCATTGAAAGATCTCTTCTCCGTGCCAAGTAAGGATAAGTAACCGGCAAGGCATTTTATCCGTGGTTCTCCGAGTGTTCCTATTCCGTATGACAGCTTAAGGGAAAATATAGTGTTCACCGGGTTGTTGGCTACATACAATGTTGCTTTCGATGTAAGTGGGATCGTTTGCACGTCATTCTCGAAATCAAGGTGTCGTATTTTCACTTCCTGAACGGACAGTTTCTCCAGTTCACGGGCATATACGGACGTGGCATTGGAATGTTTCGGTACGATGGGTGCAAAATTAGGGCTGGGAAGATATTCCTTCATGTATTTGCCTGTTTTCTTGCGGATAAACATGTAGTTGCCGTTCAGGTATTTATTCGCTATACGGACGACTTCCTCTTTCGTTAAAGCGTCTGTGCGTTGTAAATCCTTCAGATAATCCCCCCACTTTTTACCTTGTGTGAACAGGCGTATCATAATCCGGCTCCGGGAGTCGATATCTTCGAGTTCAGTAATATGGCGGCGTAATTGTTCCTGTTTCAGGCTTTCAAACATCTCTTCCGAGAATTCCCCGTTACGTACCCGATTTATTTCGCGCCAGACCAGTTTCTCCGCTGCTCTGTATGACTGGATAACTAACCTTGGAATGATGATGAAACCGAGCATACCCGCCTCATTCAGGGTTTCTCCACCGGCTATGGCGCTCATAAGTCTGCGCTTAACGATCAACCGGTCTAAGTAGCCGGTACCATTAGAATTGTTCAGGATCGCGATGGCTATGTTCAATGCGGGCTGGTCCGGGTGGTTGGCCGGTACTCCCCGAAATCCCATTGCCATAACTTTCATAAAGGGAACGGGTATTTTCACGGAATGTTTTTCGCGTCCGTAGAATGGAGGGATCGTCACGACGTATCGTTTCGGTTCTTCTCCCCGGGGGATTCTTGAAAAAGCTTTTGATATAACCGGTAAAATCTTATCCGTATCGAAATCGCCACTCAGCAGAAGGCCCATATTCGTTGCGACATAATATTTTTCAAAGAATTTATGCATTTCCGAAAGGCTCGGATTCTTCAGATTTTCCGCACTTCCGATAATGGGATAGGCGTATGGATGAGGATGGAAATACATTTCAAAAGCTTTTTCCATTGCCTGGTTGAACATCATATCATCACGTCGGTTTTTTTCTTCGTAAACCGTCTCCAGTTCGGATTGAAACATTCGGAATACGGGATAAATCAGTCGTTCACTGTTTATTTCCGCCCAATGTTCGATGTATTGGGGCGCGAATGTGTTATGATATACCGTATAATCGTAGGACGTTCCGGCATTGAGGTTCGTTCCGCCATATTTACTTATCAGCTTGTCAAACTCATTGGGTATCACATAATCGGCTGCAAGAATACTCAGATCGTTTATTTCCTGTTGTATTTCCATGCGCCGGATCCCGTTTTCGGTGTTTGACAACAAGTCGTATTTATCGGCAATCCGGTCTAAGAATACTTTTTCTGCCGTATAATCTACCGTGCCGATATGCTCCGTCCCTTTGAACATGATATGTTCGAAATAGTGAGCAATACCTGTGTTAGGGCAGTCTTTGCCGCCTGCTTTCACGACAACCGCGCCAAACACTTTGGGCTGATTATGGTCTTCGTTCAACCATACGGTCAGTCCATTATCAAGTATATACTCTCTGACTTCCGCGGATACGGGAGATTTAGTTTCTTGTGCGATTGTGTACACCGTTAAGGATATGAAAATTTATTCGGCAAATATAAAAATATCTTTCAGTCTTATGTTAAAATGGCAAGTTTTTTGTACAAAATACGCCATATTTTGTACAAAATCAAAATTGAAAATAAATAAAAGGTACGATTTCCGCATTTTTCATCTGAATAACTACAAATATGACAATACTTAATAATGCCGCTTTTGCCCATAGAGGCATACAGGTTATTTTCCCCCGTATGGCCAGGTCTACTTTTTCAGGCATGAAATGAACGACATAACCTGTTATCATAAGGAGGAAGATGAGGCGGTAGCCGGATACAAACTGCGGGAATATTCCGGGTTCGAACTGTGTAAAAATCTGTGTCAGCATTTGGCCTGCCTTTTCCATTGTGTCGGCGCGGAAAAATATCCATGCGAAACAAACTAAATGGAATGTGAAGATTACGCCGGTGATACGCCTCCATACCGGCATGTCGGCGCCATTGACTTTCCGTCCGTACCTGCCCGCGAAAAGTTTGTCTATCGCCAACGCTACTCCGTGAATAGCGCCCCACAAGATGAAACGGAGAGCGGCTCCATGCCACAGTCCGCCTAATAACATAGTCATGATCAGGTTTACGTAGGTGCGTACTTTGCCTTTCCGGTTGCCTCCTAACGGTATATACAGGTAATCGCGTAACCAGGAAGACAGGGAGATATGCCATCTTCTCCAAAATTCCGTGATGGAGGCCGATTGATACGGCGAATTAAAGTTGATGTTAAACCGGAATCCCAATAATAAGGCGATACCGATCGCCATATCGGAATACCCGGAGAAATCGCAATAGATCTGGAGCGCATACCCATATATTCCCAACAGGTTTTCGACGCCGGTATACAGGGCCGGCGCATCGAATATGCGGTCTACAAAGTTTACACTGATATAGTCCGAGATGACACATTTCTTAAATAATCCGCATATGATCAGGTATAAGGCTTCCCCTAAATGATTGTAAAGGAGTACCGGTTTTTTATAGATTTGAGGAATGAAATCTTTTGCACGGACGATCGGGCCTGCCACCAATCCCGGGAAAAACGAAACGAAAAAAAGATAGTCTATCCATCGTTTTACGGGTTTAACCTGTCCCCGGTATATATCAATAGTATAACTTAATGATTGGAATGTAAAGAAAGAGATCCCTATCGGCAGGAATATGTCGAGAGGCTTGCAGGTCAGTTGCTGCAATGCCGGCTCATTCAGTATGCCGCCCAGGTAATGCCAGAAATGGATGCCCAGTTCGTACAGGAAATTCGTATATTTGAAATACATCAACATACCGAGGTTCATACAGACACTCCACGTAACCCATAGCTTCTTCCCGGTTTTAGAATGTGTTGAAGAGATCATCCGGCCTGTCAGAAAATCTGATGTAGCCGTAAGAATAAGCAACAGAAACCATATTCCGCCGGTTTTATAGTAGAAATACAAAGAAAAGAGTGTGACGTATAAAATGCGTATCCGGACGTTGTTGCGTAATGAATTATAGATGATATAGAAGCCAAGGAAAAGGAACAGGAATAAGCCGGTGCTGAACATTAATGGGGAATCGGGCTGATATTTGAATAGATCAAGGAGCTTGTGGAGAGACAGCCCGGTTATATATTGTTCCGGATCAGTCCACATTTCGCGCTTCCTCCCTTCCGGCCGGTTCTTTTTTACCGGATTCTATTTCAATAAACTCGCTTTCGGTCAATTTTTCTTCGGGAGTTTCTTCCGGAGAGGCCTTTTTTTCGGAAGCGTCCTCCTTGGCGGTTTCTTCTGAGTTATGCGCTTCGTTGTAAAACAGATCCTCTGCGCCCATTTCCTCCGGAACGATCTCTTTGGAAACAAATGCGTCTTTAGTGCCTGTAAACCGTTCCATGTCGGAAATAATGAGGTCTTCGGCAGAAAAGTTTTCCGTATTGGCCGTTAAGATAGCATGATCTGTATTTGGGTCGATACATGAGCGGACGAGCGCTTTGTACAGCAAGACGCCTTGTTCGCCGTAGCCTTCCCGCGAGAAATGGATACGGTCGCGGCCGAACATACCTGCGTCCAGCCATTTCTTGCAGGAGTTAGATCCGCCGGTTATTGAAAATAAATCCCAGCAGGCAAGGCCCTGTTTCCTTGTATAACTGGTGATAGCGTCGGCTATCCGCGAAATATTGTCATTGCGGACATAATACCTTTTTTTATTTTTGTAGGCGCGCTTATACGATTCGGCAGGCGTTGTAATCAGCAGAGCCGTTTCGGGCAGTTCTTCCTTTACCAGCCGGACGAAAGCGTCCATCTGTGAATAGAATGGAGCCTTGCCGAAATTACGTCCGTAAGCTTCGTTTGTTCCAAGTGAGACAATAAGCAGCGATGGCCGGAGCAGTGCTAACTGGCGTATGTAACGGCGGCTTGTATAATCGACGTATCTGGCCCCGTTTACCCCTATAGAGTGATATAAAATACCCGGACGGCCATTCATCAGCACAAATCCGTAATACAAATTACCCTGCGCTTTATTTGTTTTGAGGCCGTCGTGATCCATGCCGATGCTTTTCAGGTGGAGCGTATCCAGCAGATGCGTAGTCATGAACGCATCGACCGCGAGATCTTCGCAGAGTTGTTCTCCCCATGACAGCGTCGCGAGAGAATCGTAATCATGCAATGACGGCGACATGGGCATCGCATTCCGGTCGCGATACAGCAATACTTTATTAAAACTGTATCCCTCCCCGTTGTGAGGTGCAATGATCAGATTAAAATCTATTTCCGGCGCGCTGCTTTGTATTCCGATGCCACCGATCCCCCACGGGCATTTAGGCGTTGATTGGATACAGCGTCCGGACGTCCATTCCCGTATGTTGGAGGAGATAAAGTAATCGGGGGGTTCATTTGCCTTTGATAATTTAAACGGCGCTATCCATCCGCGCCCGGCATTTCCGAACGACGCCTGTAACATACGCATAGTCTGTCCGCTCAGGTAGCCGGCCTGAATATGCGAATCTCCGAGATGTATGATATGGACCACCGTATCTTTTCCCGCCTTCAACTCCTTCAACGCACGAATAAAGGGCTGCA
>JAIRKN010000193.1 GCA_031260095.1 Tannerella sp.
TATTTATTTATCTTTGCGGTCGATTAAGAACGAGTGATGATGAAGGGGGGCGGAAAGTTCCCCTTCTTTTTGTAATTATGATAGAGAAAGATATTTTGAACAGTCTGGTAGAAAAGAAATTGGCAGGTTCGGATAATTATTTGGTGGAGATCTCCATTCGTCCGGATAATCTGATTTCTGTAGAAATTGATAACGATCATGGCGTAAGCATTGATGATTGTGTTGCTTTAAGCCGTTATATCGAAGAACATTTGGACCGGGAAAAAGAAGATTTTGAATTGGAAGTGGGGTCTTCGGGTATCACTTCTCCGTTTAAGACGGTTCGCCAGTATATTAAGAATCTCGGAAAAGAAGTCGAGATGTTACTGAAGAGCGGTATTAAACTCACCGGAATATTAAAGGATGCGGATGATAACGGAGCTACTATAACCGTAGAAAAAAAGGTGAAGGCGGAAGGAGCTAAACGGAAAACGAGTGTAACGGAAGATCAGACACATTCGTACAGTGAAATAAAATATACGAAATATTTAATTAGATTCTAAGAATAAAATTATGGCGAGAAAAAAAGAAGAAACGATCAATATGACTGATACGTTGGCAGAATTTAAAGACCTTAAGAATATTGATAAAGAGACGATGATCAATGTTCTGGAAGAATCGTTTCGCAATGTGATTGCTAAAATGTTCGGTACGGACGAAAACTACGACATCATTATAAATCCGGAAAAGGGCGACTTTGAGATATGGCGAAACCGGACGGTCGTGCCGGACGGCCGCCTGGAAGATCCAAATCTGGAGGTTACATTGAGTGAAGCCCGCGAAATGGATCCGGACTGTGAAGTAGATGAGGAGGTAACAGATGAGGTACATTTTGAAAAGTTCGGCCGGCGCGCTATTCTGAACCTGCGCCAGACGCTTGCGTCTAAAATTCTGGAACTACAGAAAGACAGTCTTTACTCCCGTTATAAAGAACATATCGGAACGATTGCTTCGGCGGAGGTTTACCAGATATGGAAAAAAGAAATTTTGTTGCTTGATGACGAGGGAAATGACTTACTGCTTCCGAAAGCGGAGCAGATTCCTTCGGATTTCTTTCGCAAGGGCGAGGCTGTACGCGCCGTTATTAAGGATGTGACAAATGAAAATAATAATCCGAAAATCATACTCTCGCGTACCAGTAATATGTTTTTGCAACGTTTATTCGAGCTTGAGGTACCGGAAATAAATGATGGCCTTATTACGATAAAGGCAATTGCGCGTATCCCCGGCGAGCGTGCAAAGATTGCGGTTGAATCGTATGATGACCGTGTTGATCCGGTTGGTGCATGTGTCGGGATGAAAGGCTCGCGTATACGTGGTATTGTGCATGAATTACGGAATGAAAATATTGATGTAGTCAATTATACATCGAATACTGCCCTTTTTATTCAGCGATCATTGAGTCCGGCCAAAATATCTTCGATACGTGTGAATGAAGAAGAAAAAAGCGCCGAAGTATTCCTTCTGCCGGAAGAAGTTTCCCTGGCGATCGGAAAGGGTGGTATGAATATCAAACTGGCCTGTATGCTGACGGACTATAGAATAGATGTATTCCGTGACATCGACGATGCGGATGAGGAAGATATATATCTGGATCAGTTTGCCGATGAAATTGACGAATGGGTGATTAATGCTTTGATCGCGTTGGGATGTAACACGGCAAAAGCGGTTTTGGCGATGGCGCCGGAAGAAATTATGGAGCGTGCGGATCTGGAAGAACAGACGGTTAAAGATGTATTCCGTATTTTATCGGCTGAATTTGAGGAGGATGAAATAAATTATCCCCAGAAAGAAAATGTAACGGAGATAAGTGCAGAAAAACCGGATGATATGCCTCAGTCCTGAATAGATGAATTACCACTGTGTTATAAATGAATCGACAAAAAAATAGAATAATATATGCCTATAAAACTAAATAAAGTAATTAAAGATTTGAAAGTGGGGTTGTCTACTGTTGTAGAATACCTCAATAAGAAAGGCTATGAGGTCGAAAGTAATCCGAATGTTAAGATTACGGACGAACAGTTTGATTTACTTATAATGGAATTTGGTAATGGCATGTCGGTAAAAGAAAAAAAAGTAATCAACCCGTTTGTACAGCCTCCTTTGAAAGAGAAACCCAAAAATCAGGTACAGGTAATAGAAGAAATCAAAACCCAGATTCCCGATGATTTCATGCCTAAAATTGTAACGAAAGGGAAGATTGATCTTGGAGGGACATTACATAAAACGAAACCGTTATCTTCTAAAACGGAGGAAAGCGTTTCGGGAGAATTGCCGGTAGAGAAGGTGGAAGACACGAAGATCGTTACGGTTATAAAAGAAGAACCTGTGTTGGAAACTCCCGAAAAAGAGCCTGTTGTCCCGGAAGTGAAAGTCGAAAAGGCGAAACCGGAAGTTGCGGCGGTTGAAGAAGTTGTTTCAGAGGCCGTTTCAGCAGCGCCTGTTGTCGTGGAAAAAGAGGCGAGTATCGTGGCCGAATCCGGGCAAAAAGCAGAAGCAGCATCCCAACCGGAACCTGAAATGACGGAAACAAAAGAAACGGAAGAACCGAAGGTAGAAGTGAAAGAAGCGGTAGAGGAAGAACTGTTCCGTTTGAATAAGACTCATATAGAGCCGAATATCAAAGTAACCGGAAAGATTGATCTCTCTGCCATAAACCAGGCTACCGGTCCACGCAAGAAAACAAAAGAAGAAAAGAAGCGCGAACGTGAGGAACGCAAGGGAAAGTTGTTGGAGCAACGGAAAACACATCTTCCGGTAAATAAACCCGGTGAAGCAGGCGTTGCAAGACCATTAGAAAAAACTGCCATTGACGCAGGTAACCGGCAAAAACGAAAACGGTTCCGAAAAGATCGTGTGGACATAAATAATACTCCGGGAACGAATACGCGTCGTGACGACCGGGTGGGGAATAAAAAACCGCCACGTCCGAAGAGGCCGATTCGTGCGGAAGTAAATGAGGAAGATGTGCAGAAACAGGTCAAGGAAACACTGGCGCGTCTGACCAGTAAAAATTCCAAAGGCAAGGCTGCCAAGTATCGCCGGGAAAAACGGGATGCGGCGGCGCATCGCGAACAGGAGCTTCTTGAAGAGGAAAGACGTGACAGTAAAGTTTTGAAATTAACCGAATTTGTTACGGCCAATGACCTTGCAAATATGATGAATGTACCTGTAACACAGGTTATATCTACTTGTATGAGCATTGGGATTATGGTTTCTATCAATCAGCGTCTGGATGCGGAGACGATTAATATTGTAGCGGAAGAGTTTGGATTTACGACCGAGTATGTGAGTGCGGAAGTGGTTGAAGCCATTGCGGAAGAAGTCGATAAGGCGGAAGATCTCGTTCCCCGTCCGCCGATCATTACGGTGATGGGGCATGTTGACCACGGTAAAACGTCTTTGCTTGATAACATACGCAATACCAATGTGATTGCCGGTGAAGCCGGAGGAATCACTCAGCATATAGGCGCTTACAATGTTAAATTACCAAGTGGCCGTCACATTACATTTTTAGATACACCCGGTCATGAGGCGTTTACGGCTATGCGTGCGCGTGGCGCCAAGATCACCGATATTGCTATTATAATCGTTGCGGCGGATGATAATGTGATGCCGCAGACGGTTGAAGCAATTAATCATGCCTCGACAGCCGGAGTTCCCATTGTGTTTGCCATAAATAAAATTGATAAACCACATGCTAATCCTGAAAAAATCAAGGAAGAGCTGGCCAATATGAATTATCTGGTTGAAGATTGGGGCGGAAAGTATCAAAGTCAGGAAGTATCGGCCAAACAAGGCATTGGAGTTCCTGAACTTCTTGAGAAAGTCTTGCTTGAAGCTGATTTACTGGAATTGAAAGCGAATCCGAAACGTAAAGCTACGGGGTCGGTCATTGAATCGTCGCTTGATAAGGGGCGGGGATTTGTATCCACGATCCTGGTGAGTAACGGTACTTTGAAACAGGGAGATGTTGTGCTGGCAGGTACCCATTTCGGGCGTGTCAAAGCGATGTTCAATGTTCGTAATCAGCGTATTGATCAGGCCGGGCCATCAGATCCTGTTACCATATTAGGTCTTGACGGAGCGCCGCAAGCCGGCGACCTGTTTAACGTTCTTGAAACGGAACAGGAGGCGCGTGAGATTGCTTCGAGGCGTGAACAGTTACAGCGTGAGCTTGGACTTCGTACCCAGAAACGTTTTGGATTGGAAGAACTCGGACGTCGCCGGGCATTGGGTGATTTCCATGAATTAAACCTGATTGTGAAAGGTGATGTAGACGGGTCTGTTGAAGCGTTGTCCGATTCATTGATAAAATTGTCAACGGAAGAAATACAGGTGAACGTGATCCATAAGGCGGTGGGACAGATTTCCGAATCGGATATATCTCTTGCCGAAACGGCCGATGCTGTTATTATCGGATTTCAGGTACGTCCTTCTATGCAGGCGCGTCGTATGGCTGAGAATGAAGGTGTTGAAGTGCGTTTGTATTCGATTATTTATGACGCTATAAATGATGTGAAGGATGCAATGGAGGGCTTGTTATCACCTGAAATACGTGAAGATATATGCGGTGAAGTGGAAGTATTGCAGGTATTCAAAATCTCTAAGGTAGGAACGATTGCCGGATGTATCGTTAAGGAAGGTAAAATCAAGCGGACCAATAAGGTGCGTGTTATTCGTGACGGTATCGTTGTACATACCGGTGATCTGGCTTCACTGAAGCGTTTCAAGGATGAGGCGAAAGAAGCTGTTTCCGGTCAGGATTGCGGTATTCATATTAATAACTACAATGACATACAGGTGGGTGATATCATCGAACCGTTTGATCAGGTAGAAATAAAGAAAACATTATAAATAAAATTATAATAGACAGGTGAATTGGTTGGACATTGTAATACTGTGTCTTACGGGAGTCGGATTAATAAAAGGTTTGTACGATGGAATGGTCAGACAGACGGCTTTATTTGCCGCTATGATCATTGGTGTGTATCTGTGTGCAGGTTCGGCTGAATGGATTCGTGGTCATTTGACGAAAATGGACTGGTTTCCGCAACAGGCAGTGATGATGACAAGTTATGTACTTGGATTTATCCTGATTGTCGGGATCATCATATTGGCCGGGCAAATTGTTCATCGTCTTGTAAGTGTGACTCCGTTGAGTATCTTTAATCATATAGTGGGAGGGATGCTGGGTTTACTGATGATGGTATTGTTTATTAGTCTTGTGTTCAACGTCATAGAGATGTTTGATCATCATTCCGTCATATTATCACGAGAGATAAAAGTCGAATCTCGTTTTTATTTTTATGTAAAAAGTATAATTCCCACCATCTTTCCCGGAAATATTTTTGTGTTGAACGTTTGATTTAGAAATTTTGTCGGGACATGGAAGAACAGGATAAATTGTTGAGTGAAGTAACTTACGGCGAATATAAATATGGTTTTACGACCGATGTGGAAACGGAAATTATTCGTAAGGGATTGGATGAAGACGTCATACGTACTATCTCGTCAAAAAAGGAAGAACCTTTGTGGCTACTTGATTTTCGTTTGAAAGCGTTTCGTTACTGGCAGACGATGGATATGCCGGAATGGGCGCATCTGAATATACCTCCTATTGATTATCAGGAGATCATTTATTATGCGGCTCCGAAGAAAAAGGAAGGGCCTAAAAGTTTGGACGAAGTAGATCCCGAATTATTGAAAACTTTTGATAAGCTCGGAATCCCGCTTGAGGAACAAAAGATATTAAGCGGAATGGCTGTTGATGCGGTAATGGATAGTGTTTCCGTAAAGACGACGTATAAAGAAACGCTTGCGGAGAAAGGGATTATTTTTTGTTCATTCAGCGAGGCGGTAAAACATCATCCCGATCTGGTACAAAAATACATGGGCAGTGTGGTCGGTTATCGTGATAACTTTTTTGCCGCACTTAATTCCGCCGTTTTTTCAGACGGCTCTTTTGTTTATATACCTAAAGGTGTGCGTTGTCCAATGGAGCTTAGCACCTATTTTCGCATCAATGCGGCGAATACCGGACAGTTTGAACGTACGCTCATCATTGCTGATGACGAATCGTACGTCAGTTACCTGGAAGGCTGTACCGCACCTGTGCGTGATGAAAACCAACTTCATGCGGCGATTGTCGAAATTATTGCAAACGAACACGCGGAAGTAAAGTATTCTACGGTTCAGAACTGGTATCCGGGTGATAAAGACGGGAACGGGGGAATCTATAATTTTGTAACGAAGCGTGGGCTTTGCAAAGGCGAAAGAAGCAAGATCTCGTGGACACAGGTTGAGACGGGATCTGCCATTACCTGGAAATATCCATCCTGTATATTGGCCGGAGATCATTCTGTCGGGGAGTTTTACTCTGTGGCCGTTACAAACAATCACCAACAAGCCGATACGGGAACGAAGATGATTCATCTGGGTCGTAATACACGCAGTACAATTGTGTCTAAAGGGATATCCGCCGGATATAGTCAGAATAGTTACCGGGGGTTAGTGAAAGTCGCGCCGCGTGCTGAAAATGCACGGAATCACAGTCAATGCGACAGTTTGTTGTTGGGCGCTACATGTGGGGCGCATACATTTCCTTATGCGGATATTCAGAATGAAACGGCTGTCGTCGAACATGAAGCGACCACTTCCAAGATTAATGAAGACCAGTTGTTTTATTGTAATCAGCGGGGTATAGATACGGAGAAGGCGGTCAGTCTGATCGTGGGTGGTTATGCGCGGGAAGTAATGAATAAGTTACCGATGGAGTTTGCTGTCGAGGCACAGAAGCTGTTGGCGATTTCGTTAGAAGGAAGTGTGGGATGAAGAAATATGTCCAAAATATCACGTTTATCTGTTGCATGATTTTTGCCACTTCTATCTTACAGGCACAGGATATCAGCCGTAAGTGGGCTTTGACTTATACAGCCGCTCCGTGGTTGAAGCCTGTCCTGACGAGTAATCCGGCAAATAAGTCGTTAGGCAGGGGATTCAAGTCATTTTCCGTTATGGGAGAATATTACCTGCCCGGTAAATGGAGCGTTGAAGCCGGCTATTTCCGCACGGATGTGAGTTATGGCTGGGCAGGCTCCCGTACAATGGAAGGTATGCAATTGGGGACGAAAAGATATTTAGTCCATCCGGATTTTTTCATTCAACCTTATGTTGCGGCATCGGCACAATTCAACTGGAGCAGGCATATCGAAGAGTCACATTATGTATATGACGACTATTACAGGTCGCAATATTCAAAAAATCCGTATATATCATTTGCACCGGGCGTTGGGGTTGAAATATATTTGTTATCTCCCATTGCATTTGTCGCAAGATATAATTTTAATATAGGACTTGATTCTAAAACAGTAATGGATGCAAAGCCCGAATCGGCCGATGCTTATTTGCTGAGGGACAGGGGCATGTATCATCATCTGGAACTTGGGGTAAAAATAACTTTTCCGTTCCGCTTAACGGGCGATGAGGAAGAAACATTACTGAATCGTATCAGGGAGTGTTATTATTTGATTAAATAAAAATGTTCAGATGGAAAGCAGATTATTGGAAATAAAAAATTTATATGCCGGAATAGAAGGTAAAGAGATATTAAAAGGAATCAATCTTACGGTTAAGGCCGGAGAGATCCACGCCATTATGGGGCCTAACGGTTCCGGGAAAAGCACATTGAGTAGCGTGCTTGTCGGTAATCCCTCCTTTACGGTGACGGAAGGAACGGTAAATTATAAAGGAAAAGACTTGCTGAAACTCTCGCCCGAAGATCGTAGCCGTGAAGGTTTATTTTTAAGTTTCCAGTATCCGGTGGAGATTCCCGGAGTCAGTATGGTTAATTTCATGCGGGCCGCCGTGAATGCGCATCGTGAATATAATGGCGAAGAAGCGGTTCCGGCTACTGATTTTCTGAAAATGATGCGCGAGAAGCGTGCGATCGTAGAAATGGACAGTAAGCTGGCGAGCCGTAGTGTGAACGAAGGGTTTTCCGGCGGAGAGAAGAAACGGAATGAGATATTCCAGATGGCCATGTTGGAGCCGTCATTATCTATCCTGGACGAAACAGACAGCGGACTTGATATAGACGCACTGCGTGTTGTCGCAAACGGCGTAAACAAGTTGAAAACTCCGAATAATGCGACGATTGTAATCACGCATTACCAGCGATTGCTTGAATACATAAAACCGGATTTTGTACACGTACTCTACAAAGGGCGTATCGTGAAGAGCGCCGGCCCGGAACTGGCTGTGGAGCTTGAGAGGAAAGGATACGACTGGCTGAAAGAGGAGGAAGCATGAGCGTAGAACAACAATATATAGATCTTTTTACACAGTATGAAGACCGGGTGCGTAAAAATGCACCTGAATGTATGAATTCATTACGTACACAGGCGTTCGCTGATTTTGAGAAAACGGGATTCCCCTCCCCGAAACATGAAGATTTCAGACATACGGATGTTGCGCAGTTGTTTGCGCCGGATTACGGATTAAACATCAACCGGTTCGACGTAGCGGTCACGCCGGATGATATATTTCGTTGTAACGTGCCTGATATGCGGACTTATTTGTTTTTTGTCGTGAATGATACTTTCCATGAAGATTCCGAAACAAATATGTTTTTGCCGGACGGCGTTTATGCCGGAAGTATGAAAAAATTCATGGAAAAATACCCGGATACGGCGGCGCGTTATTATGGTAAGATCGCTCGGACGACCGGTGATGGCGCGACGGCTCTTAATACAATGTTTGTGCAGGACGGATTTGTCTTTTATGTACCCCGTAATGTAAAATTGGATCGTACCGTTCAGTTGGTGAATATTTTCAGAAGCAGGGTCGATATTATGGCAAACCGGCGCATATTAGTGATCATGGAGCCTTGTTCCGAAGCCAGACTTCTTGTTTGTGACCATAGCCCGGATGATGTGAAATGTTTTTCTTCGCAAGTGATTGAGATTTTTGTGGAAGAGGGAGCATATTTCGATTATTACGATCTGGAAGAAAGCGCCGTTTCCACTACACGTTATTCGTCTTTATATGTAAAACAGGAGAAACAATCCAATGTTCTGCTCAACGGAATCACCCTGAATAATGGGATTACCCGCAATAACTATTATATTAATATGAACGGAGAATATGCGGAAGTGACCCTTTGCGGGATGGCCGTACAGGATAAGAACCAGTTGGTCGACACATATAGTCATGTGACTCATACGGTCCCGCATTGTAAAAGTACGGAGCTTTTTAAAAATGTACTGGATGATCACTCAACCGGGGCATTCAGCGGACGGATACTGGTCAAAGAAGGGGCCGCCAAGACGGAAGCCTATCAGATAAACCGAAATATGTGCATGACACGTGAAGCGAAAATGTATAGCAAGCCTCAGCTTGAGATCTATGCGGATGACGTAAAGTGTTCGCATGGAATGACTACCGGTCAGTTAGACGAGAATGCCTTGTTTTATATGCAAAGCCGGGGACTTTCGCGCGAGGAAGCACGAACGCTTCTAAGCATAGCCTTCACCTCCGACGTCATCGAAAATGTACGGCTG
>JAIRKN010000037.1 GCA_031260095.1 Tannerella sp.
AATGCGTGTAACAGTCCGAACAACCTGCTGATCATTCTGAATGATAATAATATGGCAATTGATCACAACGTGGGCGGGATCAGCCGTTATCTGGTGGATATTACCACGAGCCAGACCTATAATAAGGTGAGGTACGATTTATACCGTATGATGCGCAGGGTCAACCTGATTACGGAAGACCGGCGGGAAAGCATCCTGCGGTTCAACAACAGTCTGAAAGCCCTGATATCGAAACAACATAATCTGTTTGAAGGCTTCAGTATCCGGTATTTCGGGCCGGTAGACGGACATGACGTTCTGGATCTTGTACAGAAACTGAATGATATAAAGGATATGAAAGGGCCGAAGCTATTGCATATCAAGACGCAGAAAGGAAAAGGATTTAAACCGGCGGAAGATTCGGCTACGGAATGGCATGCGCCGGGGAAATTCGACAAGGAAACGGGAAAACGCATCATCGCCGTCAAACTAAACCAGCCGCAGTTGTATCAGGATGTATTCGGGCATACGTTGGTAGAGCTTGCGGAACGCGATGAGAGGATTGTGGGTGTAACGCCGGCCATGCCGACCGGCAGTTCGATGTGCTACCTGATGAAACGCTTTCCGGAGCGCGCCTTTGATGTGGGGATTGCCGAAGGACATGCCGTCACTTTTTCGGCCGGACTGTCCAAAGAAGGGATGATACCGTTCTGCAACATCTATTCATCGTTTATGCAGAGGGCGTATGATGAGGTCATCCATGATACGGCTTTGCAAAAACTGCATGTTGTGTTTTGCCTGGATCGTGCCGGGCTGGTCGGAGAAGACGGGGCGACGCATCAGGGAGTGTTTGACCTGGCGTATATGCGTCCGATACCGAACTTGACCATTGCATCGCCGATCAATGAAGTAGATTTGCGGAATCTGATGTATACCGGTTACCAGGATGACGCAGGAACGTTTGTCATCCGTTATCCGCGGGGTAAAGGCGAACTGTATGACTGGCGTCAACCGCTGGAAATACTTCCTGCCGGAAAAGGGCGTCGGTTGCGCGAGGGTCGCGACGTGGCGATTCTGTCGATCGGTCCGGTCGGCAATGAAGTCAGGAAAGCCATTGAAATGATAGAAGAAGAAACCCCTTCGGTAGCGCATTATGATATGATCTACCTGAAACCGGTAGATGAAGCGCTTTTACATGAAGCAGGGAAATCGTTTAATCGCATTATTACGGTTGAGAACGGAGTCCGTACCGGCGGACTTGGAAGTCTTGTCGCCGAATTTATGACGGAAAACGGATATACGCCCCGTATACGGCGTCTCGGAGTGCCCGACCGGTTTATAGAACACGGTACGATCGAAGAGCAATTCAGAATCTGTGGCATAAATGCGGAGAGTATTTTCGAGGTAATCATGACGGAAGTTACGAAAGCGTAAGGTTGCGTGTAGAACAGTTATCTTTAGTATAAAATGAAAATATTAATAGCAGGAGCCGGAGAGGTGGGAACACACCTGGCCAAGATGCTTTCGAGGGAAAAGCATGATATCATCCTGATGGACCCGGATGATAATAAGCTGGCATTTACCCGTTCGGGCATGGAGATCTTACCCGTTGCCGGCAACCCGACCTCCCTGAGCGACCTGGAAGAGGCCGGTATCAGCCGGATAAACCTGTTCATCAGCGTGACCCCGGAAGAGACGACGAATATAACCGCCTGTATGCTGGCCGCCCGGATGGGGGCGGAAAAAACGTTTGCACGTATCAACAATTATGAATACCTGTTACCGAAAAACCGGGAGTTCTTTTCCGGTCTGGGGATTGATTCCATGATCTATCCGGAAATGCTGGCCGCCAAAGAAATTGTTTCCGCGATCCGGCGACCGTGGACCCGACAGTACTGGGATCTATTGGGTGGGGCGTTGATCCTGCTGGGTATCAAGATACGCGAAAACGCCCCGATCGTAAACAAACAGTTGACGGAACTCGCGGATAATAAAAGCAAGTTTTACCATATCGTTGCTATCAAGCGCGGGAATGATACGATCATACCCTTTGGCAACGACCGGATTATGGCCGGAGATATTGTGTTTTTCACTGCCCGAAAAGAAAATATTGAAGAGATACGGCGGCAAACCGGCAAGTCCGAGCCGGAAGTAAAGAAAGTGTTAATCATGGGAGGCGGGCGTATTGCGGTCCGTGCATCCCAATACCTTCCGGGCCACATCCATATAAAGATCATTGAAACATCAAGAGAAAAAAGCCTTCGTATTGCCGAACAGGTACCGGACAACGTATTAATCATAAACGGCGACGGGCGGGACACCGATTTGCTGATACAGGAAGGAATACAAAACACGGAAGCATTTGTAGCGTTAACGGAGAATCCGAGTACAAATATCCTGGCGTGCCTTGCCGCCAAGCGGTTTGGAGTCACAAAAACGATCGCTCAGGTGGAAAATATTGATTATATACCGATGGCGGAAAAATTAGACATCGGATCGGTTATCAATAAAAAGCTGATCGCGGCTAGTCATATATACCAGTTCCTGTTGCGGGCGGATGTATCGACGGTGAAGTGCCTTGTTTTTGCCAATGCGGACGTGGCGGAACTGATCGCGCGTCCGGCCTCGAAGATAACGAGGAAAAAAGTGAAAGACCTGCGTCTGCCGAAGGACATGACGCTCGGCGGGCTTGTACGCGACGGCGAGCCGATGCTTATTGACGGCGAAACACAGATACAGGCGCAGGATCATGTAGTAGTTTTTTGCCTTGAGTCGGCGATGAAAAAACTGGAAGATTATTTCAATTAGTAAATGAGAATAAACATCCTTTATATAATCAAGATCTTGGGCTTGATACTGATTCTCGAGACCGTCTTTTTGCTGATTGCGACGGGCGTTGCATTCTTTTACGGCGGGACGGACCGGATGCCGATGTTAATTTCATGTGGTATCATGTTTGGCGCGGGCCTCCTGTGTTTCATTGCGGGGCGCAAGGCCGACGAATACCATGCGGGCAGAAAAGAAGGGATGCTGACGGTTACACTCACATGGGTACTTTTGTCCTTTTTCGGAATGATCCCTTTTTACATCGGAGGATATGTAGACAATATCACGGATGCTTACCTGGAGACGATGTCAGGGTTTACGACTACGGGAGTAACCGTGTTGGAGGATATAGAATCCTTGCCGCGCGGCATTTTATTCTGGAGGATTCTCTTGCAATGGCAGGGTGGTATTGGGATCGTAGTTGTTACGGTAGCATTGTTACCCATGTTCGGTGGCGGCGCCTCCCAACTCTTTGATGCGGAGACGACCGGCTTTTCGCACGAGCGTTTCCGCCCGCGTGTAACACAGGTTGCCAAACGCCTCTCCAGTGTATATATTTTACTGACCCTCTCGTTGACCTTTCTATTATGGATCGGCCCCATGGACCTCTATGAGGCCATTAACCATGCAATGGGAAGCATCTCCACCGGCGGGTATTCCACTAAAAACGCAAGCATCGCTCATTGGAACTCCCCTTATGTTGAATACGTGATCCTCCTGGGCATGACGCTTGGCGGGATGAAGCTGCCTCTTTTTTTCTTTGCCTTGAAGGGGGAATTCAGGCAGCTCCGAAATGATGAAGAAACGCGCTGGTATTTGATTTACATATTCTTTTTTATCGTCGTTACGGTGGCGTGGCTTCTCTATAATGGGTATGAAACGGGCCTTTCCGACATTGAGAACACCGTCCGTAAGGGTGCTTTCCAGGTTGTTTCGTTAGCCACAACGACCGGATTCACGACGGCCGATCTGGTAACCTGGGGTCCTTTCTACTGGCTGATTGCCATTTTCCTGATGCTGATTTGCGGCTGTGGAGGCTCCACCAGTGGAGGGCTTAAAATGGGGCGCGCATTAATCCTCACGAAGAACATACTGAATGAATTTCGCAAACAGACCCACCCTGCCGCCATTCTTCCCGTACGTGTGAACGGCCGTGCGGTATCGCAGGACATCATTTATCGCGTACATATATTTACATTGGTTTATATTTTACTTATATGTTTCAGTTGGATCTTTTTATTACTAAACGGTCTGACGTTTGAAGAAGCGATCGGCACATCCATTTCCGCTATCAGCAATGCCGGCCCCTCCCTCGGATCGCTTGCCGGCGGTAATTTATCGGCTATTTCTCCCGTCTCTAAATGGTATATCTCGTTTCTAATGATGGTCGGGCGTCTGGAAATATTTACGGTGCTAACGCTATTACTTCCCGGATTCTGGAGACGTTGACAAGCCCGGCGTTGCACAAACACCTTGTGCAACGTTGCACAAGCACCTTGTACAGCGTTGCACAAACACCTTGTACAGCGTTGCACAAACACCTTGTACAGCGTTGCACAAACACCTTGTGCAGCGTTAGGCAAGACCGGCTTACCAGAGAAACGGTTATATGCTATTTAATTTTTCACGATGAAAATATACGCTTTCCCTGTTTTTTACGTTATATCTTGTGCATTAGTATATAATTTA
>JAIRKN010000042.1 GCA_031260095.1 Tannerella sp.
GAGGGAAGCATACCCAGTGATCCGGTTATAACCGAGGCTTCATCAGTCAATATATCCCCGAACATATTTTCCGTAACCATTACGTCGAAACTTCCCGGCCATTGTACCAGTCGCATCGCGGCGTTATCTACAAACATATAGTCCGTTTCCACCTCCGGAAAATCCGTCGCGATCTCCTGTGCTACTTCACGCCATAAGCGTGAGGTGGCCAATATATTCGCCTTATCAACAACCGTCAGTTTCTTGCGGCGTTTCATTGCATACTGATATGCCAAACGAACAATCCGTCCGATCTCTTCACGCGAATAAACACATGTATCATAAGCCGTGTTCCCGTCCTCGCTACGTCCCTGCGGGCGTCCGAAATAAAGGCCGCCGGTCAGTTCACGTATACACATCAGATCAACCCCTTCAATCAAATCGGCCCGTAACGGAGATGTATGAGCCAGTGACGGAAATGTTGTTACGGGACGTATATTCGCATACAGGCCCAGTTTTTTCCGCATAGCGAGCAATCCCTGTTCAGGTCGTACGGTTGCAGACGGATCATTATCGTATTTGGGAGAGCCTATCGCACCAAACAACACCGCATCACTCTTCATACAAAGTGTATGCGTTTCATCCGGATACGGATTACCGGTAGCCTCTATTGCACATGCTCCAACCAAAGCCATTTCATAAGCCAGATCATGATTATATCTTTCACAAACTGCTTTCACCACTTTCATTGCCTGATCTATAATTTCAGGCCCAATACCGTCGCCCGGTAATACGGCTATATTCAATCTCATTTATTTTCCGGTCTGCTAAAAAGTATATACTTAGGTTCCATAGGCACATACGAATCATCGTCCCACAATGTGCTCGTAATCATTAAATCGGCGCTATAACGGTTACATGCGATCGGAATGTTATGTACCCGGCACTGCCGCAATAACATCTGGATATCCGCTTCGTGAGGCTGGGGATTCAGGTCGTCAATCAGAAATATCGCCAGATCAATTTCCTTGCGTACCACCATTGCCGCAATCTCCGCATCGCCTCCCATTGGTCCGGAGTGCATACGTTTTATATTGCATGTATCAACGCCTTTATCCTCGTAGGCTTTACTGATAAGTCCTCCCGTAGTTCCCGTACATACCAGATCATGGCCGGACAAGAAACGTATATTGTGTACAGCCCATTCGATCATATCCGCCTTACGGTTGTCGTGCGCCACAAGCGCAATTGTCAATTTTCTGTTCATAGTTTTTCGTTTTTAAATTATGTTTTACTTCACAAAACAAATGGTTGAATCGTTATTGGTAGAATCAATATGTTGTCAATTGATTTTATTCAGCATCTTCATCGTCGCTTTTATAGCGGCTTCAATCTGATCGGCATCCAGCCCCCGCGTCTTAAATTCGACGCCCTCGTGACGCCATGTGATGACTGTTTGTACAAACGCATCCGTACGTCCTCCGGGAGGTATTGAAACCGCATAATTCGTAAGCATCGGAAACGGACGGCCCAATGATTTGTATATCTTACGAAGAGCGCGTACAAAAGCATCATATTGCCCGTCTCCCGTGGCTGTTTCTTCATAATCCGTTCCGTCAATTTCTACTTTCAGGGTAGCGACCGGTCGTAATCCCTGTGCCAAAGATAATGAATAATTCAATACCTTTATCTTATTTTCCTGCATGTCATAACGAAGAACATCCGAAATAATGTAAGGGAGGTCTTCCTGGGTTACAATTTCTTTCTTATCCCCAAGTTCTATCACCCGCTCCGTCACCTTGCGCATTGATTCTTCGTCAAGGTCGATACCCAAGGCTTCCAGGTTTTTCCGTATGTTCGCCTTACCGGAAGTTTTACCCAAAGCATATTCGCGCGTACGGCCAAAGCGCTCCGGGATCAGCGGATTACAATAGAGGTTATTTTTATTATCCCCGTCGGCGTGAACACCTGCACACTGAGTGAAAACGTTTTCTCCTGTGACGGGTTGATTCGGAGAGATCCGTATGCCGGAGTACATTTCAACACTCTTGCTCACATGATTGATTTTGTTTTCTATGACATTTGTTTTCTCTCTCAATTGATCATGGATGACGGCTACAACACTGCTCAAAGGCGCATTACCTGCACGTTCTCCAAGTCCGTTTATCGTTACGTGAATACCTTTTATACCCGCGCGTACGGCAGAATAAACATTGCCGACCGCCAAACCGTAATCGTTATGAGCATGAAAATCAAAATGTAATCCCGGATAACGTTCTACCATATCTTTACAATAGATATATGTCATTTCAGGATTCAGGACGCCCAATGTATCGGGAAGCATAAAACGATGTATCGGTAAGGATTTCAAAGAATCGGTCATTTGATAGACATAATCGGGAGAATCCCGCATTCCTTCGGACCAGTCTTCAAGATATATATTTACGTCGATACCCATTTCACGGGCCTGTCCGACCTGTTCCGTAATGTCTTTTATATGTTGTTCGGGAGTCTTTTTCAACTGTTCCGTGACATGTTTGAAGGAGCCTTTGCATAACATATTGACCACGCGGCAACCGGCATCCCGGATCCATTGAAGCGATATACCGTTATCTATAAATCCCAGGACTTCCAGACGATCCGGGAATCCTGCCTTGGCTGCCCATTCCGATATTCGTCTGACCGATTCAAACTCCCCCCCGGACACACGGGCCGAAGCAATCTCGATACGGTCTACATTCAACTCACTAATCAATAAGCGCGCGATCGACCGTTTCTCATGTGCGGAAAAAGCGACTCCATTCGTTTGTTCCCCATCCCGGAGGGTGGTATCCATTATCTCTATCATAAGTTATTATTTTTACAACGATCCATACACTTATGAAAAAGCATCGTAAGCAACCTTACTTTTTTCATAAGCCTCTATCTTCGCTTTATTTGTCAGTAGAAAATCAATGTCATCCAGTCCATTCATCAGACAAAGTTTTTTATATCCGTTTATTTCAAATATTTCGCTTTTACCGGTAAGAAGATGAGTAATGGTCTGTTCCGGGAGGTTCACTTCGACTTCCGTGTCCGGATCCTTATCAATCGAATCAAACAGGTCTGCAAGAAATGTTTCGCTTACGACGACAGGCAGAACTCCGTTATTCAACTCATTATTCTTATGTATATCCGCAAAAAAGCTCGACACCACTACGCGGAATCCGTATCCTGCAATGGCCCACGCCGCATGTTCGCGACTGGAACCGCTTCCGAAATTTTTTCCCGCAACCAGGATTTTACCTCTATACCGCGGATCATTT
The DNA here is from genome assembly GCA_031260095.1 of Tannerella sp. GTDB lineage: Bacteria > Bacteroidota > Bacteroidia > Bacteroidales > Tannerellaceae > Tannerella. The sequence continues at coordinate 3,285 of JAIRKN010000042.1, forward strand.
AACACAAACGACGCGATCTTATTTCCCTGTTTGTCATAACGCCAGTCACGGAACAGGTTTTCACCAAATCCTTCTTTCGTCGTCGCTTTCAGAAAACGGGCGGGAATGATCTGGTCGGTATCCACGTTTTCCAAAGGAAGAGGTATACATGTACTTCGTAATATTCCAAATTTTTCTTTCATAAAAACCAATCATTAAAGCTTAATTATTCATTTGTGCAAAACGCTCATTGTACATTGTTCAGCTTCGCGAAGCATTCTTCGCTTACGAAGCAAACAGGCGATCTATTGAGGGCCACCTGACTACCTACGGCAACAGGGTCCGCGGATCCGTCACTTTTCCGGTCACTGCTGCGGCAGCGGCGACCAGCGGGCCGGCAAGCATTGTTCTGGCGCCAGGCCCCTGACGGCCTTCAAAGTTCCGGTTTGACGTCGAAACCGAATATTTTCCGGCGGGGATCCTGTCATCGTTCATCGCCAGACACGCGGAACAGCCCGGCTGTCTTAACTCAAATCCGGCCTCTTCAAAGATTTTATCAAGCCCCTCGCTACGAATCTGTGCATCTACCATCCAGGATCCCGGAACAAGCCATGCAGTTATGGCAGGATCTTTTTTCCGGCCTTTCACAATAGAGGCAAAATCCCTGAAATCTTCGATACGACCGTTCGTGCAAGAGCCGATAAACACATAATGAACCGGTTTCCCGATCAATCGGTCGCCCTCTTTGAAGCCCATATAATCCAGCGATCTCCGATAAGATACACGTCCGGCTTCGGGCATTGCTTCCGCCGAAGGAATCGCACGGGTTATACCCGTACCCATTCCGGGATTCGTTCCGTACGTAATCATAGGCTCAATATCTTCCGCCTTAAAGCGGACTTCCTTATCAAAGACCGCATCCTCTTCACTTTTCAGCGTTTCCCAGTAAGCCCCGGCTTTACCCCAGGCTTCCCCCCGCGGTGCATACTCACGCCCTTCAACATAGGCAAATGTTTTCTCATCCGGAGCTATCATCCCTCCGCGGGCGCCCATTTCGATTGACAGGTTACACAAGGTAAAGCGACCCTCCATCGTCAGATTGCGCACCACCGGACCGGCATACTCTACAAAATAGCCGGTTGCACCTCCGGTCGTCATCTTTGAGATAACATATAACGCCACATCTTTTGCCGTTACTCCTTTTCCCAATTCGCCTTCAATATTAATACGCATTGTCTTCGGTTTTTGCTGTAGGATACATTGGGAAGCAAGCACCATTTCAACTTCACTCGTTCCTATGCCAAATGCCACGGCGCCCATTGCTCCATGTGTTGAGGTATGACTGTCTCCGCAGACGATCGTCATTCCGGGTAGTGTCAGGCCGCGTTCGGGACCCACTACATGAATAATGCCGTTCTTCGGATTCATCATTCCAAAACAGGTCAATCCAAATTCTTTCGCATTTCTTTCCAGCGCGTCTACCTGCATCTTCGACACCGGATCTTCTATCGGTTTATCCTGATCATGCGTAGGTGTATTATGATCGGGCATACATATAATACGTTCGGGACGAAACGGTTTTAAGCCCCGTTCGCGAAGGCCGTCGAATGCCTGGGGACTTGTCACTTCGTGACAGTATAACCTGTCGATATATAACTGGGTGGGACCATTTTCTACGATTTCAACCACATGCGCGTCCCATATCTTATCAAATAATGTTTTCATATTCCGATTTTTTGTGCAAATATATAACAGATAACCATAACTCCTGTGTGACGGAGTTTATTTAACAAATTTATTGATCGCATCAATAAAGGCTTCTACCGATGCGGCGATAATATCCGTATTAGCGGCGAAACCATAATAGATATTGCGATCGTAGGCAACCTGCATGTGTACTTTCCCTACATCATCGCTCCCTTTATTAATCGCCTGAATCAGGAACTCCTGAATCGTCATCTGACGATGTATAATCCTCTTGACCGCTTTTATTGCCGCATCGACGGGGCCGTTGCCCGAAGCGGCGGCTTCAAATTTCTCGCCCGCAATGTTCAGGCAAACACTGGCCACCGAAACTACACCCACTCCGGATGTAACCTGAAGATATTCCAGTTTGATCCGGTGCATTGCTTTGCGGCCTTCGCCCACAAGCATCAGGATATCATCCTCGCTGACATCCTTCTTGCGATCCGCCAGTTTCAGAAAATCCAGATATACCGCATCCAGTTTGTCCTGTTCCAATTCTACCCCAAGTACGTGAAGGCGATGCTTCAACGCGGCGCGCCCACTCCGTGCCGTAAGCACGATAGAGCTATCATCCATACCCACATCTTTAGGATCTATTATTTCATACGTCTGAACATTCTTCAATACGCCATCCTGATGAATACCCGATGAATGAGCGAACGCATTCCGCCCGACAATCGCCTTATTGGGTTGTACCGGCATATTCATCAGGCTCGAAACCATACGGCTGGTCGAATATATTTTCTGGGTATTTATATTGGTTTCTATTCCCAGATGTTTATGACATTTCAATATCATGGCCACCTCTTCCAGCGAAGTATTCCCGGCACGTTCGCCTATTCCGTTGATAGTCGCCTCTGCCTGACGGGCGCCGTTTGCAATACCGGCCACCGTATTCGCCGTAGCCATCCCAAGGTCATTATGACAATGGGTAGAAATGATCGCCTTGTCGATTCCCTTCACATGTTCCTTCAAGTATTTTATTTTTTCACCGAACTCAGATGGCAGGCAATATCCGGTAGTATCCGGAACATTCACCACGGTCGCACCGGCTTTTATAACCGCTTCCACAACGCGCGCCAGGTACTCGTTCTCCGTACGCCCTGCATCTTCACAATAAAACTCCACATCTTCCACATATTTTTTCGCATACCGGGTAGCCGCGACTGCACGTTCCAGGATCTCCTCCTGTGTAGAATTAAACTTATATTTTATATGATATTCCGACGTACCGATACCGGTATGTATACGTTTATGCCTGGCATATTTCAACGCCTCCGCCGCTACATCAATATCTTTCTCCACACCGCGTGTCAAAGCGCAAATCACAGGCCACGTAACTGCTTTCGAGATCTCAACAACCGAATTGAAATCACCCGGGCTGGAAACCGGAAAGCCGGCCTCAATAATATCCACACCCAACGACTCCAGCGCCTTCGCTACCTGTATTTTCTCCACCGTATTCAACTGGCATCCCGGCACCTGTTCGCCGTCACGCAACGTCGTATCAAAAATAAACAATCTATCCATCCTGTATTTTCCTTTCGTTTAAAATTCCATATCAGACAAAATCTCCCTCATCCGGGACTCCCGCAATCAACCTCTCTCCATAAAAAAACCTTTCTCATCGTCATCATCGTGAGAAAGGTCTTATATATCCTTGCAGAGGCACACACACATCTCACTTCCTTTTTCGCCGCAAGAGCAACAAAATAGAACGAACATGAAGATTAATAATCAAATTGCCGAATAACGTATGCGGTACCATAATTTTCTCTTTTATTTTGCGAGGCAAAGATACAACCAATTTCCAATTACCCAAAATAATTCAAAACTTTTTTCATCACTTCTCTTACAAACCGAAAGAATTAGCCCCCCAACCATATTATTTTAAAAGAAAAAGGAAGACATTTCAAAATAGAATTATTCCCCTTACGTGTTACCAATGACGGTGTGTGTGTTCGTCACCTGTAACCCCGCCCGTATCCATCCTTGCGGAGGCGTAGCCTGAAGCAATCCGGAGGGACTTCACAACGTTATACCGAGTACAGTATAAGTCCGTTTCGCCAAAGCAAGTAACTGTAACAGCGGAAGGCGAACTGCCGGAACAATGGGTTGGACGGTATATACAGTCTGTTCCAGTTTTCTATCATGTATTTTTTATTGATACATTCTTCAGGATCT
>JAIRKN010000067.1 GCA_031260095.1 Tannerella sp.
GATAATTTTATCTATTGGCAAAAAGTTTGTTTTTCAATCCGCTGATATGGACCTGTTGTTGAGAAAGCGTCTTTTTATCTAATTGTATAAAGCCATACTTATGAACATAATCCTGACCTTCCGAAAGCACCCATTCCAGAAAGTCGATGACTTTAGAATCGACTTTGTCCGGTAACACGAAGGCCAGTTCTTCTACGGGGATCAGGTCGATGTTTTTGTTCTCCAAAAGCAGAATGGTCTCATCCAAATTTTTCTCATCCAGGATTTCGGCATACTCCTTCTTTATGTCCAATGGTATCAGGACGATCCCTTCGTTCAATTGCCGCGACTCCAGATTGAAAATATGACTTAAGCTATTGAACGTAACGCCTGCCGTATCTTTCTTCACGGCATTATTGAGAAAGCTGTCGTCCCCGATAATCTTTTTACCTTTCAGGCGGTTCACCTCATATCCGTAATGGTTGGCGAACAAATGAGAAACGGAATACGTGTTAATTCCCGAATACACGTTCAGGTCAAACTTTTTCTTTTTCTCCGGCTCGTCTTCGGAAAGAAGATCTTTCTCAAAAAACAGATCTTTAAGCCGTTTTTCATTTAGCTTTTTCTTTCTGAACTCATTCAATAGCACGTTGTCCTTTCCGGCGATCGGAAGGATCGCGTACTTCCCGAAAGGAACAATTGCCGACCGGGTTTGCTCCTCCTCCTCATTTTCCTTTTTCAATGAGGGAAGCACTTCGATCGCATACTCCTGAGCATTCCCGCCGACAATGCTAAACGAAACCTCCGGATGTATTTCCGTATACTCCGAAATCCATTTCTTCAATAAACCATCCGCCAACTTGATACCCTTAATATAAAAAACTTCCTGCGGCGTATTCTCTCCTGACTTTTGTGCACTTGCAACGCTGCTGAAAACTATCAGCACAAATAAACTCCATTTTTTTACAATCCATTTCATAATTTATTCATTTAAAAATTTGTTATTAATTCCTCTTATCAAAAAAAGCTACCCGTTTTCCCCGGACAGCCTTCTATGTATTTATCTTTTTAAAACATATACATCTTATGCCGTCCAAGCCCGACAGTTACACATCGTACAGATATAAAAATTAATTACCATTCATGCGAATCAATTTTTCTGCAAAGATACAATGGAGATTATACCTCCCGCAATACCACATTAATGGTATTTTTTAGTCGGCATCATACCGATAGCTGTCAAGGACAGGCCGGAGCGCCCTCTAGTTCCGCCGGCGCGTACAGGGGGAGGGCCATCACATACACTATTACCGGAAGAATAGCCGGCTGGACGATGGGAAGCTGTTTTGTCATTACCACTCAAGTTCCAACTGCATCTGTTTTTGTTCCGGCTCATCGGTGGCATTGCTGACGCCAACGCCTAACAATCGCACCGGCCGGGTCGATAAGTCAACCTGTTTCATGATCTCACGGGCCGTTTTCCAGAACAGATCAAAACCGGTAATTTTACATGGTAAGGTCTTACTCCTTGTAATTATCCTGAAATCGGCATATTTTACTTTCACCGTGACGGTCCTGCCGTAGAAATTCTCCTTTTCGATACGCTCCATCACCTCTTTGGCAAGATGATATAATTCGACAAGTAACAAGGTCATATCATCCTTGTCTTTCAAAAAAGTCGTTTCATTACTTATTGATTTTATAATCCGCTCCGCCTGCACTTCCCTGTCGTCAATCCCCTGGGCATTCAGGTAAAAACTCCTGCCGGCCTTACCGAACAATCGCACGAGCTCCCGCTCGGAGCGCTTTTTAAGGTCTAATCCGGTATAAATACCATTCTCGTGCATTCGCCGGGCAGTAACCTTTCCTATGCCAAAAAACTGTTCGATCTTCAAGTCTTCGATAAACTTTTGTACCTCTTCAGGGCGGATCACAAAAAGACCGTCCGGCTTTTTATAATCCGAGGCGATCTTGGCCAGAAATTTATTCACCGAAACGCCGGCGGAAGCTTTCAGGGCCGTTGCTTCAAAAATCTTTTGCTTTATCTCTTTGGCAATAAGGGTGGCCGACGGATTATTCTTATGATTCCGTGTTACATCCAGAAAGGCTTCGTCTAAAGACAATGGTTCGACAAGATCGGTATATTCGTAAAAAATCTCTCTTATTTGACGGGAAATTTCGCGATATACATCAAATCGCGGAGAAACGAAAATAAGAGAAGGACATTTATTTTTAGCCGTCAATGAAGGCATCGCAGAACGGACGCCATACTTACGGGCTTCGTAACTGGCGGCGGCAACGACACCGCGGGCCTCCGAATAACCGACCGCTACCGGTTTTCCTCGCAGTGCCTCATTGTCGCGCTGCTCCACCGAAGCGTAAAATGCGTCCATATCAATATGAATTATCTTTCGCATACGCAAAAATACTACTTTTTATACAAACGGCAATCGTATAATTCCGAGAGATTTCCTTTCACTCACAAACCTGTTCAATAATCATATTCCGGAATAACCAATGCCAAAATGTCATAATTCTTCTTTGGCATCTATTTTGAGATTGTATAAACAGAGAACAACAATTTTAATACATAAGAAAGGAAAAATAATGATATGAACTTTAATAATTTCACAATTAAATCACAAGAGGCCGTCCAGCAGGCGGTTCATCTTGTCAAGCAAAATAACCAGCAATTGATCGAAGCCGTACAC
>JAIRKN010000075.1 GCA_031260095.1 Tannerella sp.
CCTGCCGCCGCAATGCATATACTCATCAGCGGACTTACGAGGTTAAAAAAAGCATACGGCAGATACGTCAGGGTAGGGATGCCGAGTACGGTGGCCTGTGTCATGCCGCAGGTGTTCCACGGCACAAGAGGCGAGGTCACCGTCACCCCATCTTCCGTACTGCGGCTTAACAACCGGCTTTCATATCCTTTCCGGCGGTATATGCCCTTATACATATCACCGGTGAGGATGATGGATAAATACTGATCGCCGGTACATACATTGAGAAACAGACCGGAGAAAACAGTAGAGGAAACGATCCCTACCGTATTTTTCATGAAACATAAAAGTACGGACAGGATACTCCCCAACATTCCTGCGGCGGTCATCGCCCCTCCGAAACACATCGCACAGATGATTAACCATATCGTATTCATCATACCGGTCATCCCTCTCGTAGAAACAAGTTCGTTCAATGCCGCATGTCCGGTATCGACCGAAGTCCTTCCATACACAGACATTAGCATCCCCCGGAATTGTGACTGTAAATCAGAAACCTCCGCTCCCGAAATATCAGTCAGGACAGGAGATTGAAAAAGCAATGCGCAAAGACATGCCATGCAACAGGCGAGAAAAAGGGTAATAAGCGACGGGACACGTTTGATGATAAGGATTCCCATGATAACGGGGACCAGTAACAGGCAGGGAGAAATATAAAACGTATTTTTCAATGATTCGGAATAGGCCGCGATTTCACCGGTCGAAGTGGCAGGATGCGACCAGCCCGCGATCATATATATAAGAAGCGCAACGCAGATTGACGGGACGGTGGTGATCATCATATAACGTATGTGCACAAACAAAGGGGTATCCGTAACGGCCGAAGCCAGCACGGTCGTGTCCGACAACGGGGAGATCTTATCCCCGAAATAAGCGCCTGAGATAATAGCGCCTCCGATCCATCCGGGAGAAAAGCCCTGTGCCAGCCCGATACCGGACAGGGCAATGCCGATCGTAGCGACCGTCGTCCACGAACTGCCTGTTATAACAGAAACAACGGCGCAGATCATACAGGTGGAAGCCAGATAAAAATCGGGATGTATCACTTTCATCCCGTAATAAATAAGCGTAGGGATGATTCCGCTTATCATCCATGTACCCGACAAAGCGCCTATCAATAATAAAATAAGCAATGCCGAAGCAACGCCGGTAATATTATTGATAATAGCCTGTTCGATATCTTTCCACCGGACATGGTAGACCGCCATCGACAAAGAAATACATACGGCTGTTGCCGTAAGCAAAACGACCTGGCTGGCCCCTTCCAGCGTATCTCCGCCAAACGTCCTGACCGCTGCATACAATAAGCCGACCAATACCAAAACCGGTATCAATGAGATCAAAGGGGAAGGTGTTTTTTTCGGAGAAGTCGCCATGTTTTTAAAATAAATGCAAAAGTAAAAATAAAATGCGTTATCTTTGCATCCGTTCAATGTTATTTTTCGATTAAATATCCTTTCACAATGAAGCTGACTATTTATAACACACTGACCCGGCAAAAAGAAACTTTCATCCCATTGCACGAACCACATGCCGGGATGTATGTATGCGGACCGACGGTTTACGGCGACCCGCATCTGGGCCATGCCCGTCCGGCCATTACGTTTGACATTCTGTTCCGTCTCCTGAAACATCTGGGCTATAAAGCCCGTTATGTACGCAATATAACCGATGTAGGTCACCTGGAACACGATGCGGACGACGGCGAAGACAAAATCGCAAAAAAAGCAAGACTGGAAGAACTTGAGCCGATGGAGATCGTACAGTACTATACGCTTCGCTATCATAAAGCGATGGATATGTTGAACGTTCTGCCGCCCAGCATCGAGCCTTGCGCATCCGGCCATATCATCGAACAGATAGCGCTCGTACGGAAAATACTCGACAACGGTTACGCATACGAAAGTGAAGGCTCGGTCTATTTCGACGTAGAGAAATATAATAAAAAACACCGGTACGGCATTCTTTCCAACCGGAAGATCGAAGAGATGCTCAATACACGCGATCTGGACGGACAGGACGAAAAACGCCACCCGGTTGATTTCGCCCTCTGGAAAAAAGCGCAACCGCAACATATCATGCGGTGGCCATCCCCCTGGAGTAACGGATTCCCCGGGTGGCACTGCGAATGTACGGCGATGGGAAAGAAATATTTAGGAGAACATTTCGATATCCACGGCGGAGGAATGGATCTGATCTTTCCCCACCACGAATGTGAAATAGCGCAGGCGGTAGCTTCACAGGGCGATGATATGGTACGCTATTGGGTACATAACAATATGATCACTATCAACGGACAGAAAATGGGTAAATCCCTCGGCAATTTTATTACTCTGGAAGAATTTTTCACGGGCAGTCATGCCCTTTTGACGCAAGCCTATTCCCCGATGACGATTCGTTTCTTTATCCTCCAGGCTCACTACCGCAGCACGGTAGATTTCAGTAACGAAGCGTTGGTCGCAGCGCAAAAGGGACTGGAAAGACTGCTCGAAGCTTATTCGCGTTTGCAAAAGCTGGCTCCGTCGGATACCTCGTCCGTCGACATAACAGGACTGCGTGAAAAATGCGAAGAAGCGATATGCGACGATCTGAACACCCCGATCGTCATCTCGCATCTCTTCGACGCAGGCAAAGTGATCAATACCCTGTACAATGGAAACGGCACGATCTCCGCAGACGACCTGGAGGAACTGAAAACGGTCTTCCGGCTGTTTATCGAAGAACTGCTGGGATTGCAAACAGGCGCGACCTCTTCAAACAGCCACGAAGAGGCGTATAAAAAAGCAATCGACCTCCTACTGTCTATACGCCGGCAAGCCAAAGAAAATAAGGACTGGGCGACAAGCGACAGGATAAGGAATGAAATGGCTACCTTTGGGTTCAAGGTAAAAGATACAAAAGACGGATTTGAATGGGGTTTGTAAGCGCATAATGGATATAAGGGAGTTTTTTAAAAAGGATATTTTTGCGCTGGAGGCCGGCGTAGAACTGCTTGAAGTAGGGAACGGTACGGCGCGTGCACGAATGGAACTGTCACCCAAACATCTCAACGCCGCCGGTGTGTGCCAGGGAGGAGCGGTCTTTACATTGGCAGACCTGGCCTTTGCAGCAGCCGTAAACAGTCATGCGGAACTCACCTTTTCTATCTGGGCCAATATCCAGTTCTTCAAAGCCGAAAGCCACGGATATTTGTATGCCGATGCAAAAGAAATTTTTAATCGTGGCCGACTGTCAAGCGCCGAAGTCCGTATTACAAACGAAGCGGGAGAGTTAATCGCCACCTTCGACAGCATGGGTTATCATAAAGGAACACCGCTCCCCTTTGAAAGAGTAGAATAGTATTGTCCCCGTGTGGTGAGCCGCGAACGGCTACTGCCTGATCTCTACACGGCAACTCAGCGGATGCGCCAGATTGGAGGACGCCCTGTAATAAATTTCGACATAGCCTATCTTTAATTTACTGCGTACCTTCACCGGAAGAAAGTTATCATCATCACCCATCCATACTTCGGCGGATGTTTTCGTACTTTCAAACGCTTCATCATATATATCAATCACAAAATAGCGGGTATTGTATTTTACATCGCCATGTTCCACAATCGCCTGGTTCCGGTATATAAACTGTATCTTCACCAGGTCGCTCCCGATCGCTACCGTCAGCGGATAGACGTTCCCGCTCTGCAACTTCGTACGGTCTAATCCGCGCAGATAGTAAATCGCGCCGAGCAAATCCGTCACGTCGCCGATAGCCGTCAGCGTCGTATCGGTTTTCACCCGCGACGGCGTATACCGTAAGGAATGAATCTTCGTATTTTCCTCGCCATACGTAAACGTCAGTTCATCCACCGAATAATAGCCCCCCTCATCCGTACATTTAAGACTATATACTAACTTATTGTGATCATTATAGTAGGTATTCAACGTATCACGCATCTTAAAGAAATTATCAAAAACTTTAGTCGTTTTGAATTGCAGGCGATAGCGCGAAGAAGCATTGGCGACAGATCGCTCCCTGTTATAAGAAAAAGTCGCGTCGCCGACACGCGACAGGATCAGACCCCATTTAAAATAGGTGTCATAGCTCACTTTTTCTCCATAGTTCATCGCTGAAAAAGAATGCCCTTTACCTTGAGCCACCGTTTGTAAACTGCACAAACAGCACGCAAATACAAATACGTCATAAAAAAAAGTTCTTCTTTTCATTCGATTCAACTGTTTTTGTTTCGGACAATAAACCCGTGTAAAAGTGTACAACCGGATTTCACCTTCCGAGTCCGCCGATTCCACGAATATTCGGAGTGGAGCTATTGCTTTTTTTCGGCTTACTGTCTTCCTTATAGTCTCGCTTTTTCTTTTTATCTTCTTTCGGTTTATTTTTAATCAGTTCGTCAGGCTTCTCTCCGGGTTTCGATTGACGGATATCCCAGGTCTCCTCGATCTTCCAGTTCTGGCGTATCTCAAACTGCGACATAAAATAAATCACCGATTCCGGCTGCCGTCTTTTTTCATAACTGCCGGCATCCCATTTTCCATTCTCATTCGTATCCAATATGATCCGGGCATAATATTTATCAGGATTCACATCTTTAAAGGTGGCCGTTTCATTTTCCACAAAAGCCTTCGCTATAGGCGCACCACTGCCGTTCAGCAATTCCATAAAGGCAGGAACCGCCCGTCCGCTGTCGCCGGAAAGGGGCAGTCCCTGAACGGCGATGATCAGACTCCCGTAATCTTTCTCTCCTTTTACGGTCATCCCAACCGTTACCGAATCGTTACAATGGCCGTAAACGCCGCAAAGTATGGCGGAATCAAGGGTCAGGCGATAGCGTTCTTCGTACCTCAAAGGACGTATGATATGATAGGTCATGGCAAGGAGCGAATCTTCCTTCAATTCAAAATCCGCCGGCTCCCACAGGGAATCAACCCCGATCTCCAACCTGAAACATTCTTTATAGACCTCCATCACCGGCTCATTAAACCGGACGGAAATGATATCATACGGATTCAGCGTACCGGACGGAGTCACCGCTACCTGAAGAGGAACTACCGGCGGCTTTTCTTCGGCCGATAACGAGTCGGCAGACGCTTCGCCGGAGGGTCTTACTTTCACCGGTTTCTTTTTGGTTGTTTTCTTCTTTTTCTGCATTGCATCCCGGTTTATTAAAGAAAGGGTATCCGTCTGCAATTCCATCAGGTCGGGAATCGTATCATTATTCTTCCAGTAAGAAACTTCGACCAACAACGTATCCATTTTATATATCATCGAATCCAGGATCCAGTAATTGATCGAAAAACTTTCCGGATCTTCCCCACGTTGCGTTATATACCACAGCGAATCATACGGTTTGAAATTTAACGGCACAGGATCCGGCAATGTATCTGTGGGAGCATTAAACTTCAATGTAAAGAGATAGTCCTGCGAACGTTCGGGCTTTAACATTCGCTGGCGGGGGGTGATTGAATCCCTAAAAAACCATAACACCAGGTCGTTCGGATAGAACAGGGTTTTCTCCACCATTAGCACCGTATCGACGGTAACCGTATCCCTCCAGATCGTATCGGGCACCATAGCCCGTTCGCACGTGGGAATAATAATGGAATCGTAGAACGCCAACGCTTCATCGTTATTCTTATCGTATGCGTAATTACGGTTTTTATCCTCCAGCGCGAAGAGATGATAATCGCCCGGGGTGATATTATGAATGGTAAACCGTCCCCGTTCGTCTGTTTTGGAGGTGCGCAGGAAGCGGGTTTTGGTAAACGCCGTATCCGACAAGTTACTATGGATACCGACAAGCACCTTCTGAGCCGGCTCAAGATCTTCCGCATTCATCAGAACGCCACTTATCTGCAACGTATCCAGCACATCACCCGTGGAAAAGGCAAAACTGAAGTTCTCCAGCGCGTTCTTCTCATTATTATCGACAAGGGAACTGGTGAAATCAACCGTATAGGTTGTATTCTCAATCAGCGTATCCTTCAATTCCACCGTCACCTTCTTACCCACAGCCTGAACAAAAGGGCTTTGCTGCTGGGGAGGGGTAACAATCACATTTTCACCCGGATTTTCGATCGAAATATATTCATCAAAAAACACTTCTATCTTCTTCCCTTTGTAGTTCAATTGGTTCATAGCCGGTCTACTGCCTACAAACTTTGGCGGATCTTCGTCGTAAGGCCCTCCGTTCGGATTACCGATATTGGCGCATGCAAACAGGATACACCACAACAGGAATACAGCCGGCAAACGTAAAATAAGATCATATATCTTTTGTTTCATCTCTTACAGATATCTATAATAACGGAACAAAAGTAGGAATAAATTGTTACTTGTCAATCATTCGGAAGCCGATTCTGCAATACAAACATTTTTTAAGGTCGCAGTATTCGCGCCGCAACTGTATCAGCGCCTGCGTATCTCCCGCATTTCCGACAGAAACGCCGGCCTTCTCAAAAAACCTCGCAATATGATTCCGTTCCGGTGGCAATTCCTCCAGAAACTTCAACGCACGGTCGCAATATTCGGGCCGTCTTTTTTGTTTTCCGTATGCGAAAAGCACAGGAACGACCGTATTGATAAGTAGGGTATTTATTGCGTTTTTCCCGATCGTTTTCTTTTGGGAAGAAGAAGAAGCAGTGCCGAAATGATAATGCGTATTCCAGTACTCGGACGGCAGCGCCTTAAATAACGATCGTATTTGACCGATCTCTTCCTTCTCTACTATTTCGGAGAATAATAGATCCCTGTTGATCCATACCGCCGCAACCTGGGCAATCCGTACATGTGGAAAGTTAACCGGACGCGTCCGCAACTTTTTAAACAGAAACCCTTCAACCGGTTGTTGCAGGAGGTATTTTTTTCTCAAAAATTCATATTCACGGCAAAGCGAAAGATAATACGGATCAGCATCAGCCGGCAGGGAGGTCGTTCCGGCGTTCTTAATACCTTTCGTTATGAATGACGGACTTTCACCCGCACCTAACAACCCCGCCTGCCCGAAAAGCAAGGCTTCGACCTGCAACGGATTATGACGATGTTTCAGGATGTACTTATACGGCAAGCTCCCGGCAAGCCATTCAAATGCGTCACTGTTCGTGCCGAATCCGAAATTACGCATCAGTGTAATATAAAAGATCTCATTCCAGTCTTTTGCATATTTTTCCAGGCGGACAAAGATATCGGACGCTTTCCGTTCCAGGCGTTCCGCTGCAAGCGCCGCCATCCAGTCCGAAAGATAGATCGCAGGAAGCCCGCCAAGACGCACGGCGCACGGTACGGGGGTATCACGCGACAACAACCAACGGATATTGGCCCTTACCTTCTCCGGAATGTGCAAAACAGCCTGCGGAACAAGTTCCCCATTGGAACGACAAACGGGTGAATCATATTCCCCGACCACATGAAGCGCTACCGAATCGTATGCCTTGTCCTTGTGATGACCATGCGCATACCAGTCCGACGCACGTTGATGTATTTCGACATTACCGGCCCACATCGTATTGCCGATACGTATTTTCGCATTAAAAAAATCCGGTCCCGCGTCGGTATTCGGTATCCCGGCGTCAATCACAGAAACAGGCATCCCCTCCGTAGTTATGAAGTCAGATTCCACATATAGCCTGTGTTTCCATACATATTGAAGCATCTCTTCCATCGAAAATCAGAATGAAAGTTAAAGTGCAAATGTAGTGCAAGCCGGAAGAAAAACAAAACAAAACCTTATTTTTATCCCTAACTCCGCAAAAAAACATATAGACCTTGAATACGGCAGCCGTTTATCGACCAAAATGCTTATCGGCAAAATCCAAAAACCGCTCCCAGTCATAATCGGTTACACCGTGTTTCCCCGTACGGATATGATATCCGACGTCATTCATTATGGGCTGCTCCAGGCCGGGTTGAACATTTGTTCCCAATCCTCCACGGTCGTAACCTTCCTGCCGTCGTTGCATTTCAGCACCTCCGGCAACGTGTAGGCAGGCTTTCGTCTTTGTTAAACAGGTACCCATCATTGCGGAGCGTAGCGACGTGGCAATCCAGTGGCTTCGTGCACCTGGATTGCTTCACTTCGTTCGCAATGACGGGTACCTGCCCCGTCCGAACTTCGGAGAGAAAAACTTCACTATGCATTTTTTTCGCCCGAACTTCGGAAAGAAAAACTTCACTATGCAATTTTTCCGCCCGAACTTCGGAG
>JAIRKN010000191.1 GCA_031260095.1 Tannerella sp.
AACGAATACCGGCGCATTGAGTTTCTAAGTCATCGCTACAATGGGATGGGCGTAGAGCATACCGGATTTTATGATCCTTATTATCACGTCACCCTGTTTCGGGAAAATAAACGGGCAGCGGTTTCTTATCTGTATGATCAGGATCAGAACGGACGGTTTTTTATCCGTTGCAGCGAATGTCAGGATCCGGACAGGGAGGCGGATTATTATATTGTACATTTCTCGCTGGCTTCCGAACAGGTGAGTGATGCGGATCTCTATATTACCGGCGAATTGTTCTATCATATTACCGACGAACGGAATCGGATGGAATATAATGCAACAACCGGCGCTTATGAAAAAGCAGTGATGCTGAAACAGGGATTGTATAATTATCAATATGCTTTCGTAAAGAAAGGAGAATCACTGACCAGCTTGCACGAAACCGAAGGTGATTTTTTCGAAACGGAAAATGAATATACCATTGCCGTCTATTATCGTCCGCCGGGTGCGCGGTACGACCGGTTGGTCGGCGTGAAAATGATCGGTAACGGAAGAAACGCACAATAACCCGCAACGGAATAGCGCTCTATTTCATAGAAGAAACATGCAAACGAACAAATTCGGCTTCTTCTTCCGTGAGGTGATATAATTCGTATACGAGGCGATCTATCTGTTCTTCTATCTCTACGGCATAGTTTGCGTTTTTTTCGTTTTCCGAGATACGACGATTGACTAACGCTATGATATCCGATTCCATTTTAGCGTTAGGTACAGGTACGGACATTGATTCGATAACAGGAACCCCGACACGGGACTCACCGGTGGACAAACGTGACAGGCCGGATAACATATACCGTCCCATTGTCGAATTAAAAACTCCCAGCAGGAACTTAAGGTGTTGGCCCACCATAAAACAAACATCCTCCAATACGGCGCAACCCCCATAGTCAAACCCAAAGCGACAGTCCGGCGAATCCTTTTTCCATACCATTTTCTGTTCTGCGAAATCTCCCCAGTTGTTGTTCATCCCGGAACGCTGCAATGCGTACCATTCAAACCCTAATCCTACTTCGATCGTATTTCTCGACGAAAGGGCGCTCTTATAGGCCAACAGGTGGTTGTAGGCATCCGGATATTGCAGGCGGAAACGTTGTTCGGCACGCTCCGACGCGGCTCTGATAGTCTTATCATACTGCAAGGGGAAATGCCAGGGGATGTAAAGAAGCCATTGCTCCGGAACGTCGGCACTATACCGCTTTACCAGGTCGCCGGTCAGTAAGGGCTTGATGATATCCGAATTTTTCACATCGGTATGGATCAGTTTTTCTCTTGCCTCGCGGTTCAGGATATACGCTTCGTCAAAACCGGTCATCACACCCGAATAAATATGTACCTCCCAGTTTCTAACCAAAAGCCCGTATGTCTTTATTTTGTTATTAATACTCATATATTCCGCATTGGACGCTATCGCCGAGATCAAGGTGGCAGCCTTTTCAACGGGACGGAATACCGGCGTCGCAAATTGCCGGATATAGACGCCGAGATCAACAACACGGGGATCATACGAAACGTCAATCCGGCAGGTGACCGCATGATGACGATTGACGTCTTTTTGAATGATCACGGCGCATTTATCTTTGAGCGTTTCGTACGATGATGATAATTCATCCATGATGATCAGTTGCAACGGATTCGTTTCAGACACAAAATAATCGACTAACTTTGAATCATACGTATCATTCCTCCAGTCCGGCGACATGACAAATGACATACATCCTCCATATTTAAGAATACGGTTGGCCAGTTCGCAGAACAAATCCGAAACATAACCGGTACGTTTATATACCCGGTAATTCATCCTTTTATACAACCCGGCCTTATCCTCTCCTATCCCTGCAATAGTAGCATCCGGAAGCGTCCCGATGACCGCGTCAAAACCGGTAAAGGCTCCTTTATCATCCAGCAATTCCGGAAAAACATAGCGCCATTCGACGGCTTGTTCAAACGACGGATGATGACGGAATAGTGAGAGTTGTTGTTCCTGCTTTTTTATTTTGATATTCAGTAATAATACCTTTTCATTGCGCAGATGTTCTTCCCTCTCGGATAAGGGGAACAATCCCGGCGACATGATTTCGCAATGTTCACGACGAAGGCGAAGCAACTCTTCCGTATCCTTACTGTACCACCCGATACCCTCCACCAGGCGGTTTTGAATCAACGACATCAATTCTATCAGGTACCGGCGGTCATCCGCGTCTTTTATCGTTTTTATATGATCCGCCAGTTTCTTATAATCGTGAACGGTCTGATTCACATTTTTAAGTGCTACCAATAAATCATCTTTCAGTGAGAAACGACTGACAAGCGCATCACCACAAATGATATTACTCTCAATAGACATCAAATCCGCCTCTTTTGCTTCACCCGATGTCATCATCACATCAAGCCACAAACGAAGCTTACAAACAAGGACATGGAAAGGATTAACGTCCACGCCAAACAGACAGTTCCGTATGATTTTCACCTTTTCATCGTATAAAGCTTCCCGGATTTGCCGGCTTTCAGCGGTAATCCCGTCGAGAATAACCCGTTTAAATTCCTTTTTGTCCAACACGTCCAAATGGCCGTTTTCGCCGACGACAAATTTATACCGGTACAAAGGATTCCCGTTTTTATCTGTCAGTATTCCTAACTGCGACTTGACCGCAATCATTTCATTCAGCATGGTGCAGAGAAAATCTCCCATATATACGGAAGGATCGCATATACGTAATGATAAAAATACCCGGTTTGCTTCCGCAATATTATCCCCTATTTTATGTGAAAGACCTAACAGATCGACACATCCCCAGCCAAGTACCTCGTTAAATTTACATAGCACCGCCCGTTTGATCGTTTCGCGGCAAAGGTAGGAAAGAAGGAAAGACGGCAAGGCTTTGTTTTCGCCGACTTCCGACAATATCCGCACGAATGTTTCCGATATGATCCGCACACGTAAATCCCTGCGAAGATTATACGAATTCATCTTTTCTATCACCGCCTCAAACGACGGCACGAATGCTTCCCCGCCTTTATCAGCCGATATAGGAGTATCTCCCCATATAAAAGCTTTTAATTCGGTGTATAAATGTTCATCGAAATAACTGCGCTTTTCCTCATGAACGATCGCGTTTTCCGTAATATGTTCCGGCATATATCTCATGTATAATAACTCGCTTCGGATCACAAAAATAGCATATTCTTCCGCATTTTTCACTTTTTATCGGATTATTTTTCGCTTTATACTTAATACTTTTCCTTTATATGCAACATTTTTCTTTTTTAACCTAATTACGCTTTTATAATTTGATAATGAAGTTTATATTTGCATGTTTAAAAAAATATATATCCACTATGAAACGTAGAGATTTCCTGAAAACGGGCGCGATTATGGGTGCGAGTGCAGCCATATCATTACATTTTGATGAATTACAGGCTGCATTGCATACAAATACAATATCGGTAGAAGCCGTTCCTGATCTGGTAGCAGTCATGGGTGGAGAACCGGAAGCCATGCTGGATAAGGCGCTGGAAGCCCTCGGAGGCATCGGCCGCTTTGTGAAAAAAGGACAGAAAATAGTCATCAAACCGAACATCGGGTGGGATCGCACTCCCGAACTGGCAGGCAACACAAATCCCCAACTAATCGGAGCATTGATAAAGAAATGTCTGGAAGCAGGCGCGTCTAAAGTAACCGTGTTCGATCATACGTGCGACGATTGGAAGAAATGTTATGCCTCCAGCGGTATCGAGGCTGCCGTAAAAGCAGCCGGCGGAGTGATCGTTCCCGGAAATGACGAAAAATACTATTCAAAAGAAATAGCCTTACCTAATGGGGTCAATCTGAAGTCTATCAAAGTGCACGAAGCAGTTATTGAAGCGGACGCGTGGATCAATGTTCCCATACTTAAAAATCACGGGGGCGCGAAACTGTCATGCGCCATGAAAAATATTATGGGCATCGTGTGGGACAGGCGCTTTTTCCATTCAAACGACTTGCAGCAATGTATCGCCGATGTTTGTACATGGGAGAAAAAGCCGGTACTGAACATTGTTGATTCCTATCGTATGTTGTTTCAGAATGGTCCTCAGGGAAAAAGCGAAGCGGATGTAGCTACGGTGAAAACATTGATTGCTTCCAAAGACGTAGTCGCCACGGATACCGCCGCAGTGCAATTTTTCAACCAGGTGAAAAAGTTGGATCCGAAAGCCGTAAAACATATCGAATTGGGACAATCCCACAAATTAGGCACGACAGACCTCAAAAATATAACGATCAAAAGAATAAAAATCTAAACCGGCAGTAAGACGTAGCGCTGATGAGAAAAAAAATGATCAACCGGTTAAAAGTATTGAGGGTAATACTTGCAATCTTCCTGTTCATTCCTGTTCTATTCTTCTTCCTGGATTTTGCGGATCTACTTCCTGACGGATTGAGCCGACTCCTGCGAAGACAATTAGTGCCGGCAATTCTAACAGGAGCGACCGCTACTCTTATCATCTACTTCCTGCTAACTCTGTTATTCGGGCGTATTTACTGTTCGGTTATATGCCCGGCGGGGATATTACAGGATATTTTTAACCGTATATCGTGTATCGGGAAAAAGAAAAAGAAGGGTAAAATGCGTTTTCGCTATCATAAACCGGCAAACAGATTACGCTATATCATTCTGGGCATAACCGCTCTACTTGCGATCTCCGGAATCACGGAATTATGCCTGCTTCTTGATCCGTACAGTAATTTCGGACGTATTGCAGCCAACTTGTTTCGTCCTGTGGTCGTATGGATCAATAATGTATTCGCCGACGTTCTCTCATCCAAAGGAAATTATTCTTTGTATCACGTTACAATGCGCACATCGACGACTGCATTTATCTCGGCAATCGCAGCTTTTCTCGTTTTTGCCGTCATGGTATATTTCAGGGGACGTTTGTTTTGCAACACGATCTGTCCCGTAGGAGCTTTGTTAAGCCTTGTTTCACGTTATTCGCTGTTCCGCATTACGTTCGACAAAAGCAAATGTAATAATTGTACACTGTGCGAAAGGAGTTGCAAGGCAGAGGCGATTGATTCTAAAAACATGACGGTAGATGCGTCGAGTTGTGTTACTTGTTTTAACTGCACATCCGTATGCAACAGGAACAGTCTGAAATACAGATTCGCTCCGACGGCAGGGAAAAAGCATCATAGCGACATATCTTATTTAACAAAAAAGGCGGAAGTTTCGGCTAACGAAGCCGCCTCAAAGAGCCGCCGTTCGTTTATAACAACCGGCGCCGCATTAGCCGGCTCCGTACCGTTGATCGCCTTTGCGAGAATACATTCGGAAGGAGGGTCGACAGAAAGCCCTGACCCTGTTACGCCACCGGGTTCTTTCAGTATTGAGCGGTTTAAGGATCTGTGTACGGGATGCCATATCTGCGTAGTACAATGCCCCACGCACATTCTACATCCGGCAGGACTGAAATATGGCCTGGGATATCTGTTAAAGCCATATATGTCATACGAAAACAGCTATTGTAATTACAGTTGTACGGTTTGCTCGGATGTATGCCCGACAGACGCTCTTAAACCGATCACCGTCGAAGAGAAAAAGGTAACCCAGATTGGTATCGCAAATTTCTACAAAGAACTCTGTGTAGTATATACGGACGAAAACGACTGCGGCGCCTGTTCGGAACACTGCCCCTCGCAAGCCGTCCACATGACGCCGTATAAAGGAACGCTCACGATCCCTCAAGTGGAAGCGGCGCTTTGCGTCGGATGCGGAGGTTGCGAATCCATTTGCCCGGTACGTCCGGTACGTGCGATCGTTGTCATCTCTAATCCGGTACATCAAACCGCACAACTACCGGAAGAAGAAGACGTCAAAGAATTTGACGTCGATGACTTTGGATTTTAAAGAAATATCCAGCCTGTAAAGCAAATAAACGTATTCCTTTCTTCCACTACAAAGGATAGGTAAAAAAAAAGCGCCCCTTTCGAAGCGCCTTTAGCTTTTAGCCTTTCAATTTCCGGCCTTATACTTCAACAGCAGGGAGGAACGGGCTTCGTTTAAAGTCAGTTCTAATCCTGTCGACAACTCTTTTCCTGTTTTTGTCAACACTTCGCCTGTATCGTAATTTTCAATGAGATAACTTTTGTCCGGTTGCAATGCGGACAGTTTTACATGGATCGTTTGATCCGTTGAATGTTCCCTCCGGAAAGCAACGATAAAACCCGTTTCGTCAGAGGGACGATGTAATTGATAAGCCAACCAGATCTGATCTGACGTCATATCATCAACTGTTGTCAAAGGATAATAATCTTCATAAAAGTAGGGTCTGACTTCGTTAAACTCTTCCCGGCAACGCTGCATTTCGATAAAGGAAGATGAACTGTCCGTAATTTTCCAGTTATAGACTACCGAAGTACCGAGACTCGAACGGAAAGTAAAGCGGTCACTCTTTTGAACACCTGTCCCCGTAAGCGGAAGAAAGAAATTCAATCCGTAGGTATGACATTGATAGCCTACCGGCTCCCCGTAGTGATAATCCGTCCGCCATAACGGAGCGCTTCTTTTGATTGTTTCAAAATCAATACGTCGTCCTCCGCTGGCGCAATTATCAATAATCGCTTCGGGAAAACGCTTTAGCAGATAGTCCCAGAATGCGTACAAACCTTCTATATGACGGATTTCACGTATTCCCGTCCGTCCCGGTTCATCATTCTCCTTCCAGAAATTATCTACCTTCATATTAAAATCCTGACGGTAATAATCAATCCCGTTCTCCTCCATCATATCACCAATAAACCGGCATAGCCAATCCCGTGCTTCCTTGTTCCCCAAATCGTACAGATAATTCTTGGTTCCTTGCGCATCCAGCATCCATTTTCGTAACTTAATCCCCCAGTCGGAGTCCTTAAACACACGCTCAGGCTCGAACCAGACCATAAATTTGGCGCCTACTTCATGAACAGCATCCGAAACAGGTTTCAATCCGTCAGGAAAACGTTCACGGTCTACTTCCCAATTCCCTACCGTATTGCTCCAGTCTTTATTATTGGCCACATCAGCCGCTTTAATATACCACCCGGCGTCGAGCCAAAAAACTTCGGGTACCAACTTAAACCGTTTATACCTGTTTATTATGGCTAAAGCATAATCGGTCGTCAGACAGGTATATTCATTACACGGATGAGGATCGCCGTAATTGAAACTGTTTGAAACAGGATACCGGGCCGGTTTTCCGTTTATTTTATGTGTCTGATGATTCAATACAAAACGACGGAACTGATTATGTCCGGTCATGCGGTCTTCACCATTCCAGAACAAAAGGCAGATAGAAGGTGTACGGATAGTTTCCTCTGCATGTAAATAAGTTTCAAGCCATTTCATTCCCGATGCCAGCGACACGCTGTTGCCTCCGGTCTTCCGAAAATCCGAATACCACGTCCCCGTCCAGCCGACAGCCACCATGACTCCCTGAACAGACGGAGATTCTATATTAAAAAACGGGAAAGCCACATCGGAAGAACGACCGCGCTGAGGTGATATAGACATCGTTTCACCGGCTGCCAGCACTTTCTTTCTGGGATGAAAATCGGCTTTTGACATATCTGACCCATCGGCATAATGAAGCGTAATATCTCCGGCAGAAGGGTATTGAAAATCCATATCTATGACTTTAACGTCTTTCAATGTGGGACAATCCCTGTCCGAAGTATTTGTAAACCGAAGCACCCATTCTACCGCACGGTAATGAGGATACCCCTTTACGTCGCAGACAATCTTCAATCCCGTCTGCTTATCCGTCCACATATAGGAATAAGACTCAACTCCGCTTTCGGTGCCTTTTATCTTTTCAGATGAAAAACTCCATTTCCCGATAAAATCCTTCGAGTGACGATCGCCATATACAAACGAAAAAGGCGGATTTTTCCCTTGCCCGAATTGATCATGAATCCATTTCGTTATCTCCACCGGCTTATGTGTAAACTTATACTTCACCTGTCCACTGATACAAACAGGTATCAGCAAAATGAACAGAATTATAAATGATCTCAATTTATTTTTCATACGATTTTTATTTATTTTGATATAATTGTTACGTTCGTGCTGCTAACACTTGCACCACCGCAGTGCTAACGTTGGTGCTTTTGCCGGCCGTTATTACGAACACAGTAAAGCAATCCGGGTGCATACAGCCCCCGGACTGCCACGTCGCTACGTTCCTTGCCGGACGGGATGTGTCGGCGAGAGGGAGCCTCCGCCCTTGCGGCGGCGGCGCCCACCCGTCCGCGTCATTGCTTCACCCTGCGGGTTTACAATGACGCGGCGTGTATTCTTCCTTGTGGCGAGAGAGTCCTCCGCCCTTGCAACTGCTCGCTCGCCCGTACTCGTCATAATTTTTAAACTGCGCGAAGTATTCATCAATATCTTGCCGCTTGGTCGGTCATGTCAAATTCGAGCAGTCCGCCGTTCCTGATGTCGTCATATTTGATTATCTTCCCGGTGACGGGTTGTCCGTTCAGGCGGATGGCCTGTACGTATTTGTGCGCCGGGGAAAGGTTATTCGCTTTGACTGTAAATATCTTTCCACCGGGAAGCGTCAGTGTCACCTGCTTGATTTGCGGCGCCCCCAGCACGTATTCGCCTGATGCCGGGTCGACCGGATAGAAACCCATGCCGGAGAAGATATACCACGCCGACATCTGCCCGCAGTCGTCGTTGCCGCACAAGCCGTCGCGCGTGGGCAGGTAAAATTTGTCGAACACTTCGCGGATGATTTCCGCCGTTCTGTCAGGCCGGTCGGCATAAGTATAGATATAAGCGATATGATGACTCGGTTCGTTGCCGTGCGCATACAGCCCGATCAGACCGGTCACGTCGGGCACGGCCACAATGCCCGGAAGCTCGTCCGGATTGATGAAAAACAGGGAATCCAGCTTGGTGACAAAAGCCTCCTTCGATCCGAAGAGATCAATCAGCCCCGGTATGTCGTGCTGGATATGCCACGTCCATTGCCATGCGTTGCCCTCCGTATAGTCGCCGCCTTCCGATTCGCTCGTCAGCGCGAAGGAGTGAAACGGCGTGCGCCAGTTGCCTTTGGAGTCGCGACCGCGCACCAGCATGACGGTGGGGTCGTAGAGATTTTTATAGAAACCGGCGCGATTCATGAAGAAAGCATAGTCGTCTTCCCGGCCCAGCGCCTTGGCCATCAATGCCACGCAGTAGTCGTCGTAGCCGGATTCCAGCGTGCGCGACACTGATTCTACTTCGCTCAGGTCGAACGGGAAATAGCCGTAAGTGTCATAATTCGACCAGTCGGCTTTCCGGTGTTCCGCTGTTTGTGCGTGTTTGACGGCTTCGTATGCCGTATTCGGATCGAACGACGTGTCGCCCTTGAGGTATGCGTCCACAATCACCGGAATGGCGTGGTTGCCGATCATGCACCACGTTTCACACAGCCCGTATTCGTTGGTGGGCAGCAGACCGGTTTGCCTGTGGCGTTCGAGCATGGATTTGACAAACTGACTGTTTTCCTTCGGGAACATCAGGTTCAGGAACGGGTGCAGCGCCCGATAGGTATCCCACAGCGAGAAATTGGTGAACATGTCTCCCTGGCTGCTCTGGTGAAGCTGTTTGTCCCACCCGTAGTATTTCCCGTCGACGTCCGTCACTAAGTTGGGCATCAGCAGGGCGTGATACATCGACGTGTAGAAAGCCGTCAACTGGTCGGCGTTCAGCGGGTCGATAGCGATTTTGGCAAGGTATGTGTTCCACGTTGCGTCGGCCTGTCTTCGGACTTCGTCGAAGTCCCACCCCGGAAGTTCCGTTGTCAGGTTTTTCAGCGCGCCCTCCACGCCGGTCGTCGAGAGGGCTACTTTCAGCAGAATCGTTTCTTCGCCGGCCGTGCGGAAAGCCAGGTGCATCTTGACGCTTTTGCCTTCTGCAGCACGGCTTTCGGAGACTTCGCCGTCCTTCCGGACAGTTGTTTTCTCAAACGGTTTCGAGAAACGCGCGGCGAAGTAATAGCCGTGATCGCGCGTGAAACCGGTAGATTTGCGCACGCCCACGATCGTCGAGTCGTTTACGACCTGTATAAAACTCTCATACGTCCCGTCACCAATCCCGTGTTCCATGTCGAAGAGAATGCCCGCCTGCTCGCCGGCCGGGAACCGGTAGCGATGGAATCCCACACGCGGGGTAAGCGTCATTTCCGCCGTGATGCCGTAATCGTCCAGGACGGTTTTGTAATAACCGGCCTGCGCCACTTCGTTGGCCTGCCGGAAACGTGAGCGGTAGCCGGCATCGGGATTGTCCTCCGTTCCGGCGTCGAACCGGATGTCGCCCGTGACGGGGATCACCAGAATATCACCCATTTCGGAAGCGCCCGTGCCACTTAGGTGCGTATGCGAAAAACCCATCACCGAACGGTCGGCGTCGTAATAGCCCGAACAATGTTCCCAACCTTTCGTACCCGTGTCCGGGCCGACCTGCACCATCGAAAACGGCAGCGACGCCGAAGGGTGCGTATGTCCCACATAAGCTGTCCCGATAAACGGATTGACATATTTGGTCAGCACATCCCGCGCATCCCGTTTGTCTCCCGGACTGCCGGAAGAACAGGCCGCCAGCAAGGCCGCCCATGCAATAATACAATAATACTTTTTCATTTTCATTTGATATTTATATATTTACTATTTCGTGTTCAACAAAATTTTCTCCATTGCATTATTAATTTCAGAATTTAATTTTCAACTGAAACGTTTTAAAACAAAACATTCTCTTATAATAAAAAGAGGACCATTCCGATCTTCCTAAACGATTAAGTAATATCAGCTACGAAAAGATAAGGAACATGAAAGGATCAATTGCTTCGGTATGATTTTTCGGTTCTATTTTGTCAATTATCAATCGCTTTTATCCTCCACGTTTTGCACCGACAACACTCTTTTTAGGAGTGGATGTTTTAGGTGTTGGTCTTGCTTTTGTCGCCTTTGCCGCAGTCATTGACTTCGCACCTTCTTTACGTATCGTAGTTTGGGCCGCTTTTGTTTTAGGAGCTTTCTTTACATTCTTCTTATCGTCGGCACCTGTGGCCTCATCCTTTTCACTATCGGCCGTTTCTTCTACTTTTTCTTCTTTTTTTGAAAAATCCGTAATATTGTTAGACATAAGCATCTCATACCACTTCAATACTTTCTTTATGTCACTCGGATAAACACGTTCCCGGTCAAAATTCGGCAATATTTCTGCAAAATAGACACGTAAATCATCCGGCTGCGCCTTAGATAAATCAATAGAGACTTTTTCGCCTTTTTCCTTCTCTTTTATGGCAGTAAGAACTTCGCCTACTGAAACTTCATCTTCGTCGGTATAAATAGATATATCTCCTATAGAAATAACTTTATCTCTTGCATACGCAGGTATACGTTTCTTATCAACCAAAGATTCTATGATCAACAGATTATTCCCTTTAGATACCAATTTATACAAACCGGACTTACCTGATACAGCTAAAATTTCCTTCAACATATAATTTAAAAGTTTAAAATTTAACAAGGGACAAAGATAATGTAAGCCGGATAAAGAACAAAACGAGTGAACTTTTTTTTT
>JAIRKN010000194.1 GCA_031260095.1 Tannerella sp.
TACCCTTGGCTAATGCTTCGACAGCTATATTCCCGTTTTCGTCTACGGTTCCCCGGGCAACCGCTTCGTCCGATGAAGAAATTGAATAATCGCCATTTCCGCTATAAACCGACGTGGTACCGGTTTCACCTATAAAGAGCGACATTCCGTTTCTGTCCAGTATCAGCTCTTCCAGCCTCTTGACCTCAACTTTGACCATACTTGATTTTTTCGCCCAGTCAGTAACCATTATATCCGTCTTTCCGGGTTCAAGTCCCGTAACCAAAATAGTATTATTATTGATAGCTACAGTAGCTACTTTATCGTTTGACAGCGTTAATTTATAATTGCCGTTTCCGTTTATAATATGGATACTTTCTTCGGCAGCCTGGTCCAGATCAATCATCAGATATTCTTTATCTATCGTTAAATCAGAATATTGCAGAGCATCTTCATGGTTGCAACCAGTCATCATTACACCAATTAACAGGTATCCTATCAGATATATTATATTTCTTTTCATATACGAATATTATTAGATTGTAGTATTTTTCAATTTTCCTGTAATAGTAACTACGCCATATTTAGGCACGGTTACATAGCGCAGGCCATTCAAAGATGGATTTAATTTTTTACGGTGCCACTTCCTGTTTTCGTCCGAAGTGTACGAAACCATATTCTGAAATTCTCTACCATCAACGTTGAGCAGGGTGGAGAACGATTTGGTTGTTGAGCTATTTACCAAAACAATTGTATAGGCGTCATCTTTCACGTAAGCAGACATTTGCAATTCTTCAGGGAAGGTGTCCTCTTCAAACGGTATTGCTTCAACATCTACGCGATAGCTTCCTTCGGGGATGTAGCGGCTAAAGTGTCCGATAGTATAATAGCGGTTAACCTTGTAATATCCTGTTCCGGGGAACACGTCCGGCTCATATTGGAGCAGGTTTTCTCCAGTAGAAGAGCAATGACGTCCTCCGGCCCACCAAAGGAAAGCATTGGTATTTGCAACGGTGAAATATGTATTTATGGTTTTAGCCCACTTCATGGCGTCATTCCAGCTTTCATCACGTCTACTGTCGTCGCTCACTTCGGTCTGCCAAACCTGAATGCCTTTTTCTTCAAACCTTTCATAAGGGACAATACTGGCATCAGAAGTCCAATAACCATGGCCTGCAGCGATAATATTATCGTTTATTATATCTGGCTGGCTATCTAATACGTTGTTAAGATAAGTTCTTCCGGAATTCCACCACGGATGTTCTCCCAATAGGATTTTAACGTTATTAAATCCATTTTTATCCATTGCCGGACGCAAATAATTATGGCAGAAATTAGCCAGATTAGTATACGA
This sequence comes from Tannerella sp., assembly GCA_031260095.1. Classification (GTDB taxonomy): domain Bacteria; phylum Bacteroidota; class Bacteroidia; order Bacteroidales; family Tannerellaceae; genus Tannerella. The sequence continues at coordinate 1,334 of JAIRKN010000194.1, forward strand.
CCATTTACATCCTCCCCATCCGGTACCTCCGGTGATAGGCTCATTCGTTGGTGAGATAGCATAGACGTCAAAATTGATTTTCCCGGTGTAAGCCTTCATAAAATCTACCAGATAATCCGCTATTTCCTGAAATTTCGTACTGTTTACACTAGAGCCTGATTTCCATTGTGTTGGTGGAGTCCAAGTGGAGAATATGTATTTGACGCTCTTATACTTCTTTGACATGTAATCCGTCAGCCACATTTGTGCCAGTTGGTTGGTTTGGCTGCCCTGATTGTCGTTCCTCCAGACGTTAAGCAGTGCAGGATGGTTTGGAGGCATATTGTATTCACGATCCATGCCAAATTTAATTTCTTTGGTGTTAGGATCTTCAAAATGTTCATACACCGCGCCACGACAAATATTAAAGCGTAGTCCATTATCTCCGAAAAGGTCTTCCAGTATGGTTTCACGCTGCAAATGCAGATAGGTAACATTCGCCCAGCCTGCAAAGTTGCATCCGAATCCGTCGATTTTCTGATGTGTATGTTCTTCTCCCAACAGAAGTTTTATCGTAGCCTTTGTTGTGGGTTCAACGGAAATGCCGTCGTCTTCGTCCGTATCTTCCACCGGATCGGGTATGTTCACGTCGTTGTGACTCAAACTCGCGTCATCGCAGGAATAGGTTCCGAGGATACCGAATATTGCAATGAGTATTGTATATAATTTTCTCTTGTACATAGTTTTTATTTGTTTAAGATTGTTTTAGTTCCATAATGGGTTTTGTACCATTCCTTTATTATCTCTCAACTCGCCGGCAGGGATTGGATAGTACAGATGCTTTTCCTGAAAATTGTTAGCGCCTTGCTTTTCATTAGCCTTGAATATCTGCTGTATCGAAGATGCAGGATACCATCGTTTCAGGTCGTCAAAGCGGTGTCCTTCGCCGAAAAATTCTAATAAATTTTGGCGCTCAATTTCGTCCATCAACTGGTCTTGCGTAAAGGTTTTGGCGACTAAGCCTGCACGCCGGCGGATCTGTCCCAGCGCATAGTTTGCCCCGTCCACATCGTTCGTTTTTGCGCAAGCCTCAGCATAAAGCAGCAGCACTTCCGCAAAGCGCAATATCCTGACATTGTTTGATTTTCCTTCGATGTTATACATGTTATCGGCGCTTTCGTTATCTACATAATAAGCGGTATATTTTTTTAATAAGAATTTGCCCGCTGTACCATTCACATTGTATACCGGCGCTCCGCCTGCCATCTTTTGTGTGTTTCCATTCCAAAGATCATTCATCGAATGTTTATTACCATACCATTTCTCGTTAGGCACGTTGTCCCCATACACCTGCGGATCGAAGAAGAAACAGGAATACATGCGTTTATCGAATTTAGAATCGGAGCCCGAAGGTCTTTCTTCTTTTACAAACTGGCCTACAACGTAAGCAGACGGCATCAGCTTGGCCCATCCGTTAGATGCAACAGGGCCGATGAACTGCGGAATGGAGCTGCCCATATTGACTCCATCTTCATTGCCCCATGAACCGTTTCCATCCGGACCGTATTGGAGTTCAAACAATGATTCCTTATTATTCTCATATTTGTTTGTGAAATTGTCGGCATAATTCTCCATCAATTCATAAGTATAGGGAGCGCTCAACAGGAGTTGTAACTGTTCTTTGGCTTCTGTATATTTATGTTGTGCGGCGTATGCTTTTCCCAGCATGGCAATTGCTGTTCCCTTTTCTATACGTCCTTTTTCGTCCGCAGGACGGGTAACAGGAAGTTTTCCGGCAATAGCCGCTTTGAAATCATTTTCTATCTGAGCCCAGAGATTTTCCAGGGATTCCGGTCCTTTCTCCTGTGTGTCTTCATTCGAAGGCAGCACGCGCAAAGGGACGTTGCCATAGTTGGTTACCAGCAAATAGTACTGGTAGGCCCTGAGGCAGTAAGCCTCGCTTTTAATCATAGACCGGTCGTCATCACTTATCCCCGCAGCCGGAATTTTGTCGATGTTTGCCAGCAAAACATTGGCACGCTGGACGCCGGTGAAAAGATAGTGGAAAGGGTCGCGGCCGGTAGATGGCGAATTTTGAAAAGTCGCTACATTCCACATTGCGATCTCTTCCCCTACTATCGTGAAAATATCATCGCCCCGGCTATTGAGATTAAGCCATCCGTCAAAAGCGCCGTAATAACCATCCATTTGGAATTTGATCGGCGAATAGGTTGCTGCCAGTGCATTTAATGCATCTGTTTTATTTTTCCAGAAGTTATCTTCCGTAAAATTGTTATTGTCTTTCAGGTCTAAAAAATCATCCTCATTGCACGCTGTCGAAAGCAGGAGCGACAGGCATATATATGTTAACCATTTATTTCTTTTCATACATCTTATATTTTATGCGTGTTATAAACTTACTTGAATGCCAAACAAAATAGTTCGTTGCTGTGGATAGCGTCCCTGGTCAATTCCCCGGGAAAAAGTTTTGTATCCGGTTTCCACTTCGGCGCTCTCACCCAGATCGGGCGTATAGCCTGCGTATTTTGTCAATGTAAACAGATTTTCCATAGAGGTATAAACCCGTACATTCTGCAGTTTTATCAACTTCACCCACTTTTCCGGCAAGGTATAACCGATATCTAAAGTTTTTAGCCGCAAATAGGAGCCATCTTCCATCCACCGGTCGGTATAAGCCCATTTGTTGTCGGCTCCATCTTCTTTCGAAAAACGTGGCATATCTGTATTCTGGTTATCCCGTCGCCATGAATTAGCCATCCTGGTACTGCGGTTTCCGCTGTAGTTGCCCGATTCGAGTACGTAGCGCGGATAGTTATATATTTGGTTGCCTGTCATGCCGTCGAAAAAGAGGTTAAAATCTATCCCTTTCCAGTCGCCGCCAATACGCAGCCCAAATGTCATATCCGGGAAAGGATCGCCAACGTTGTGCTGGTCATCGGTGTTGATTACGCCATCGCCATTGTAATCCTTATAGCGGATATCGCCCACTTGTGCGCCGGGTTGAATTAACTTTCCGTTTTTGTCCCGATAGTTGTCGATTTCCTCCTGGCTGCGGAAGAGCCCGTCGGTTTCGATGAGATTGAAGTACCCCATCGGATGCCCTTGCCGGAACATGTTAATGCCCTGTCCCCCGGCTGCGTGAGCCGTATATCCGGGAATCATCAGGTTTTCACCGTAGAGCGTAATTTTTGTTACTTCGTTCTTTCCGGTAGAGATGTTTCCGCCCACGTAATAGTTAAACGCTTTACCGATTGTCCCGCGGTGATTGATCGCAAATTCCATACCGGTGTTACGTACCTGTCCCGCATTCTGGGTAGAAGTTCCGTTAATACCGATCGAAGCGGCCGGAGGTACAGGAAGTAATACGTCATTTGTGTTTTTTATGTACATATCGGCAGTGAATGTCAGGGCGCCATTCCACAAACTTATATCGAGCCCGGCATTGTATGTTTCGGTATTTTCCCAGGTCAGGTTGGCCGGCGATACCGCGTTTACGTAGGGTAATTGCCCAAACCAAAGACTGCCACCCTGCTGATAGTTCATTCCGCCCGATACGATTCCTAATGTAGGATAATAACCATGAATTTCCTGATTACCCAGCTTTCCATAACTCAAACGTAATTTTAATTGATCAAAACTGCTGTGTAGCGCCTGAAAGAAATCCTCCTGATGTATATTCCACCCCAGGGATACGGAAGGGAAATAACCGAACTGATTTCCTCTCCTGAAACGTGAGGAGCCGTCGCGACGAATAGACGCGGAAACGAGATACCGGTTATCGTATGAATACATCACGCGGCCGAATTGTGAAATCAACGCTAATTCATTAATATAGCTATATGCACGCATCGAGGATACATTTCCGGTCATTGAGCTTATATATGCAGGTAAATCAGTGTTAGAACCGTTCATGCCCCATAGTTTATCCTTTTGTGCCGAATAACCGGCCAGCGCCGAAAGAGAATGTTGCCCGAATGTACGCTCATAAGTGAGTGTGTTTTCCAATACCCAGGATTGAAGATTTGATACGGATTCACTCAAATCCGGGGTTTCATTCTGTCCGTATGAGCCTAAATCATAAGCATTGGTATAGAAGCGTTCTTTCCCGAAATTACGGCGGATACCCAGATTGAACTTATATTTCAGCCCTTTAATAATTTCAATTTGCAAATATGCATTCAGGAAGAGATTTGTATGCTCTGTCTGGCGGTCGAATAAAAGAGTTTCGGCAAACGGATTCGGCAGATTTATATCTTTGGAGGTGCCGTAGCCACTTGAATTTGTGGGGTCAAACACAGGTATGACAGAAGGATACTGAAGAATTCCGAATATCGTATTTTCATGGAGGAATCCATGCCCTTTTGCCATTTGTACGATCATTGTTTCTCCTATTGTCAGCCGGTTATCCAGGAGGGAAAAGTCGTTTTTCAGGCGGATATTATACGACTCGTGACCGGTATTCTTTAAGACCCCTTCTTTGTTGAGATAACCTACTGAGGCATTATATGTACTCGTTTTAGAGCCTCCGGCAAGATTAATATTTGCCTTATACATCATGGCGGTATTATACATTACATCTTGCCAGTCTGTACCTTTGCCGGTAAAAAGAGCACCACCTCCTTCGCTTCCGTAACCGTCGGCGGCCAAATTATAGTAACGGGCAAAACGGCTGTACGCTTCACCTGTAAATACATTAAGTGTCTTGGTTATTCGACAGAATCCGGCAAAGGCATTCAGCTCTAATTTCAAAGGGGTGTCTTTACTTCCGCTTTTAGTGGTTATGAGTACGACCCCGCCCGCTGCGCGTAAGCCGTAGATTGCAGCCGAAGCCGCGTCTTTCAAGACTTCGATTGATGCGATATCGCTGGGATCTACCATGCCGATGTCGCCAATAGCGCCGTCGATAACATAAAGCGGTTCGTTGTTGAATAAAGAATTAATACCGCGTATATTGATGGTCATACTTCCGTTTGGATCTCCGCTGGAACTTGATACCGATACTCCGGGTATCTTGCCTTGCAGCGCCGTGGCTGCATTTGCTGCCACCTGACCATTCAGCTCCTTCGCGCCTAACGAACTTACGGCTCCCGACAGATGGCTCTTTTTAACTGTTCCGTAGCCAATGACTACGACTTGATCCAGCAAGATGTTGTCATTTTCCATGACAACGTCTATCGTACTGCCGCTGATGATTTTTTCAACCGGTTTCATCCCCACAGCCGAGAATATGAGCGTGTTTCCCATCTCCGCTTTAATGGAATATTTTCCATTTTCATCACTGGCCGTGCCGGTAGTTCCGCCCCTTATCCGGATTGTAACTCCCGGTAAAGGCTCATTCGTTGAGGCTTCAATTATGGTTCCGGATACCATTAATGAATTTTGGGCCACTAACGAGACCGAGATTAAACAAAAAAATAAAAGTAAACCACAACTTTTTTTCGCACATAAATCTTTCATATCATCAATTTTAATTAGGTTAAGAATCTCGTCCAAGAAAGAACTTTACACAAATTTTACATAAACTTTACATAAAACCTTAAATATTTAACTTTAAGGCAAAGCTACGTTTACAATGGATAAGAAAAGAATGTTGCGCGTGATATTTTCAGATGGTTTACGTGATATATTTCGACAGCCGGATAAATTCCTCAGGGAGGTCGAGGTTTTGAAGCTGTGAGCGGTCAATTTCCACGCCTACGATTATGGTGTCATCTTTCGGCTTGGGACGATTGATGTAAATTTCTTCCACAAAATTATAATCCAGCACTTTGGAAATGTTAAACAACAACTCAATGTCGATGCTCTTTTGTTCGAATAAAAGATAGATGGTAGATCGATGAACGTTTATCCGACGGGCAAATTCGGCTTTGCTCATCTTCTTTTCTTTAAATTTTTCTTTTATCAGTTTTCCAATGTGAATATTTTTCATGTGATATGGGTTTAAGGTATAAAAAAGTAAAAGCATGGGAAATTGTTCTTACGTAATTCCTGGTATAACCACACACCATAAACTCAATAAGAAAAGCCCATGCTTGTCATGTTGAGCATTTGTTTATACTACGCTAAGTTTAATTTAAGTAGTTGGTTATTTTGGAATTACACCGTAATGAGGCAAATGCTTTTTAATATGTTTATTTTCGGTTTATGTCATAGAAAACGGTTTTAATCATTAAACATTAAAAAATCTCTTATAGCGACAATATCTTCGACATCTTGTACTCCATCTGGTTGATGTCATTGTGGCGAGTGATGGCTTGTTCAAAAGGCGTGCGCACAATTTCACCGTTGATGCTCCC
>JAIRKN010000217.1 GCA_031260095.1 Tannerella sp.
CGCATCTAACCGACAGAAACCGCTACCGCCGTTCTCCGGATACCGCGGAAGCCGGCGCGTCTCTATACGCTACCGCCGCTCCGTAAAACAGCCAAAGGCAGGACAAGTGAAAAGTCCTGAAACGAAGTTCGACGGCAGTCAAAAGACGTAATTTTCATAACCGCAGGTCAGCGACTTGCGGAAAGTTACAGCTTTACCCCCCCCCTCTACAATATATGAGAGTTTATGTAAATTAGATTTTGCATATTACGTGCGCGCGAGCGTAACTATGCCCGATGAAATATATGGATTATCACAACAACGAAAAGCGTTTCCGTTCCTTGACGAGCCTTAGCCCGGAACAATTCCGGGAACTGCTTCCCTACTTTGAAGAATCTCATAACGGGTATTTGTAATTGATACTAATACGGGGGCAAAATTAGAACAAAATCCGGGTTGGAACAATAAATAAGCGGATGAAACCGTTGGTAGATAAAAATGATTCGTGAGTCCGGTAGGAAAAGATGACTTCTTTTGTGTCGGACTTGATTTACCCTAAATATTACTAGAAATTATGAGAGAATATAGCATTTTAATGATCGTTTGTCTCCTGTTGTATTCGTGTTGTGACAAGGATACCTGTTTTGCGCAGAAGCAACCGGTCAGGATCATATTTGATACGGATATGCTCACCGATCCGGAAGACGTGAATGCCCTTTGTTTGCTGCATGCGTTTGCTGATAGAGGTGAAGCGGAGATACTCGCCTGTGTAGCAAACGGTCATGAACACCATCGAGCGTCAGGTGCAGTGATTGATGTGGTCAATACTTTTTATCACAGGCCTGATATACCGATTGGAACCTACAAGGGGAATTATACCAATAAAAGGAGCACATATACTTTTGTGTTGAGAGACAGATTTCCCCACGATGCTTCTGATGATGATGCATTGATAGATGCATTGGAAATTTACCGCCAAATATTATCACAGCAGCCGGATAATAGCGTAACAATTGTTTCGGTTGGTTTTCTGCTAAACCTTCACGACCCGCTTAATTCAAAACCCGATAAGGTATGTGATCTGGACGGAAAAGAACTTGTTCGGAAAAAAGTAAAGGAACTGGTCGTCATGGGAGGAAAATATCCTGAAGGAAAAGAATATAATTTTTACTTTGGCGGCGTTGCCGCATCTGCAAGATACGTTGTTGATTACTGGCCGGATGAAATACCTGTCATATTTAGTGGTAACGAGATTGGCGATAGAATCATTTCGGGAAGAAATTACAAAAGCCAATTACCTGATTGTCCGTTGCGGGTAGCATTGGAAAATGCTTATGATGCAATTAACAATGGAAGGGAAAGTTGGGATCAAACGGCAGTCATCTATGCCATCAGAGGAAAAAACTGGAATGGCAATGAGTATTGGAAAACGCAATCTGAGGGTAGTGTATTCATTGATTGCGACGGTTCAAGTAAATGGCTTTCTTTACCGGACAAAAACCAGTCTTACCTGATAGAATCCATGCCGCCGGATTCGCTGGCGGAGATGATGGAGCAACTTATTCTGCAAAGTATCAATAATGCATTAAAAAAATAAAATAATGATTCAAATGTATTCCAGACGCAATTTTCTTCGTGCCAGTCTTGTTGCTGGCACATTGCTGCCCTATGGCAGGATGCTCAGTGCTGTAACAGGTATAAAGTCGAAAATACTTCAACCCGTTATTCATATGACGGATTTGTTTCATCCGCATGGAGATCCGGATGACCATTTTGACTTGGCATGTGTATTTTCACTCGCTTTGCAGGGAATGATTGAACTGAAAGGAGTAGGGATTGATTATCCTCCCGCATTCCGGAAAGGCGATCCTGATATCATGGCCGTTGCCCAACTCAACCGGATTTGCGGCTTAAATGTTCCGGTGTGTATCGGTTCAACTAAACTCCTTTCGAAAAAGGATGATACGCTTCCCGATCTGTCCCGCCGCGATTCGGTTTGTATCCGCTGGCTGATAGAAATGTTGGAAAAAAGCGATAGGCCTGTTGCCATAACGGTTGTCGGTTCTGCAACGGATGTCGCTATTGCCGCTCACCGGGAACCTGAATTGTTCCGGACGAAATGTTCCGGGATTTATCTGAATTCCGGCGGTTCGCATCAAAGTGATCCTGATATGCTCGAATTTAATGTAAAACTCAATCCGGTAGCATATGCCGCCCTGTTTGACCTTCCCTGTCCCATATATTGGTTTCCTTGTTGGCATTTAACCGAAGAACGGATATCCGGAGAATGGGGTACCTTTTACTGGATGCCCCATAAGGAAGCTTTTGAAAATGTCAATTCATCTATTATTCCGTTTTTTTGGTATATGTTTTCACAATCTCAAGATCCACACTGGCTGCGAATGCTTTCAGCCATGCCTCCCGAAGCTGAATGGAGTAAGATTCTCAAGGAGCGGCGCGGGATGTGGTCAACAGCCAGTTTGCTGATGCTTGCGGGATTAACTGTTACCAAATCAGGCAAGATTGTATCTGCAGAAGAAACCGGAGAGAATGTATTGTTTCGGATGGAACCCGTTAAGGTTCAATGTGAAGAAAATGGACATATGGTTTGGGCATTGACCGACAAACCAACCAACAGTTTTATATTCCATGTCTTGGATGTTGCCGCATATCCTGCGGCAATGACTAAAACTGTTAATACTCTTTTGTGCGCATTTCCTAAATAAGGTTAAGATAATAATATGATGAGGAACATTTTATTGATAATTGTTTTTTTTTGACATGTACTGCTGTATTTGGTCAGGAATTTCCAAAGATTGACGAGGCGGTTCGTATCAATCAATTGAATCCTAAAGACGGAAAAGTCAGAATGCTACTATATACGGATACATACAATGAGATTGACGACCAGTTTGCATTGGCCTACGTCTTGCTGTCTGAAGACCGGGTGAGTGTTGAGGCGGTTTATGCGGCTCCATTCTTCAATTCCCGTTCAAGCGGACCGAGTGATGGGATGGAAAAAGTTGTGAAGAGATGTAACTATTCAGGTACCTATAGCAGCAATAGTTCTTAAAGCAAGAAAAGGCGACTGATTGTTTTTCTTGGCAGTATATCGAAACAAAGATCACCTCCCGCAGGTTTGCAGGAGACTTGCCGGGATACTTGAAAGCCTCCCTCAGGTTTGCAGGAGGCTTTCCGGGATACTTGAAAGCCTCCCGCAGGTTTGCAGGAGGCTTTCCGGGATACTTGAAATTTTCCCGCAGGTTTGCAGGAAAATTTTCGAGTTTCCGGAAATTTTCCCGCAGGCTTTTATACTGCACGCGGCATAGTTTTGTGCATTGCCCGTCAGGGCAAACATATCAACAGAAAACAGTGGTTGTCGATGAGCCGTATGGGGCTGTCTCAAAAGGGTATTAGCACGCAGATAACGCAGGGTTAATAGAGGAACGCAGATTTTTATTTTATGGATAATCAACTTCTTTCGTTTTGTACGCCTCGTTTTTATCTGTG
>JAIRKN010000019.1 GCA_031260095.1 Tannerella sp.
CCTGAGCCTTATCTCATGGCCCTCAAAAAAGGCGGATTAAAACCTTTCGAAGCCATTGTGATCGAAAATGCCCCGCTTGGAGTAGAAGCCGCGCATACGGCCGGATTATTTACCATTGCTGCAAACACAGGCCCCCTACCCGACTCCATATTGCTGGATGCCGGAGCTGATTTTTTACTGCCGTCCATAACCGCACTGTGCAATGAATGGGAAGACATTTACAAGGATCTGCAAACCATTGCCGTCACATAACAAACGTTACGGAAGAACCCACACGATTCGTCATAGAACCTTTGAAATCATTATGCAGACATAAACAATCTAAAAATGCACAAAAACAAAAAATGAGTGAATTTATTTATAAATCTATTTGAAATCCGAAATCATTCATTATTTTTGCAGGCGACAAAATGAGCTTATTCATTATGATTGCTATATTTATTTCATATTAACCACTAAAATTGATATAAATGTTTTTGAAAATTATTGTGCTGGCCAAACAGGTGCCGGATACGCGCAACGTAGGAAAAGATGCGATGAAAGAGGACGGGACGGTAAATCGTGCCGCACTTGCCGCCATCTTCAATCCGGAAGATTTAAACGCCCTCGAACAGGCGCTACGCCTGAAAGACCGCTTCCCGGGCACAACCGTTACCGTACTCACTATGGGACCGGGACGCGCTGCTGAAATTATCCGCGAAGGATTATACCGTGGCGCTGATAACGGATACCTTTTGACTGACCGCGCTTTTGCAGGAGCGGATACGCTGGCCACTTCATACGCATTATCCATAGCTATTCGGAAAATAGGCGATTTCGACCTGATCATCGGCGGACGCCAGGCAATTGACGGGGATACCGCACAGGTAGGGCCGCAGGTGGCTGAAAAGCTTGGCCTGTCACAAATCACCTATGCCGAAGAGATCCTGCATGTAGAGGATAATAAAATAACCGTAAAACGTAATATCTCAGGAGGAGTGGAAACCGTAGAAGCCCTCATGCCTGTCGTGATAACGGTAAACGGATCCGCGGCCCCATGCCGTCCGCGCAATGCAAAATTAATCCAGCAATATAAACGCGCTTTGGGAAGCCAGGAAAAGGCCGAACGGACCAAAGACGGAAAAGAATTACCACATGCCGGTCTTTATGAAAAACATCCTTATCTGAACATCGTGGAATGGAGTGTTGCCGATGTAAACGGCGATGTGGAACAGTGTGGCTTGTCAGGCTCACCGACAAAAGTAAAAACGATACGGAACATTGTCTTTCAGGCCAAGGAATGTAAAAAACTCACCGGTTCGGATAACGAAATCGAAGAATTAATGGTAGAACTCATATCCAATCATACAATCGGCTAACAGGCCTTTTTTATACATAGTACACAATGAATAATTTATTTGTATATTGCGAAATAGAAGACGGCGTGATTGCCGATGTCAGTCTCGAACTGCTAACCAAAGGACGTTCTTTGGCAAACAAGTTGAACTGCCGGTTGGAAGCCGTTGTCATAGGAAATAAACAGGAAGGCATTGAAAGACAAATCATGCCTTACGGAGTAGATAAACTGCATCTGTTTGAGGATGAAAGGTTATATCCTTACACATCCCTCCCCCATACATCCATTATGGTTCATCTTTTCAAAGAAGAAAAACCTCAGATATGCCTGATGGGAGCAACCGTAATCGGACGCGACCTCGGACCGCGCGTATCTTCCGCCCTGAGAAGTGGACTCACTGCTGATTGTACATCATTGGAAATCGGCGCACACGAAGATAAAAGACAGGGAAAAACATACGAAAACCTGCTTTATCAGATACGTCCCGCATTCGGAGGTAACATCGTCGCTACCATTATCAATCCGGAACAACGCCCGCAAATGGCGACTGTGCGGGAAGGCGTCATGAAAAAAGAAATACTGGATGAAAATTACCGGGGTGAAGTCGTTTCCTATGATGTGAATAAATATGTTTCCGACACGGATTTTGCGGTGAAAATCATAGACCGTCATATTGAAAAAGCAAAACACAATGTGAAAGGCGCCCCGATCATTATTTCCGGCGGATATGGTGTGGGATCGAAAGAAAATTTCCAACTGTTATTTGATCTGGCCAAAGTTTTAAATGCCGAAGTCGGAGCTTCACGCGCCGCTGTCGATGCGGGATTCTGCGACCACGACCGCCAGATCGGGCAAACAGGTCTGACCGTAAGACCCAAACTCTACATAGCATGTGGTATATCAGGACAAATACAACACCTTGCCGGTATGCAGGAAAGTTCTATCATTATTTCGATTAATAATGACCCTGCGGCTCCTATCCATTCTGTTGCGGACTATGTTATCACAGGCACGGTAGAAGAAGTGATTCCGAAAATGATTAAATATTATAAGAAAAACAGTAAATAAAATATCATGTCAAATTTCTATACAGACACCCCATCGCTGAAACATCACCTGCATCATCCCCTGATGCAGCGTATTGTAGAATTAAAAGAACGAAACTTCAGGGACAAAGACGAGTTTGATTACGCACCCGTCGATTTTGAAGACGCAATGGACAACTATGAAAAAGTCCTTGAGATTGTCGGTGAAATTTGTGAGGGGATCATAGCTCCGAATGCAGAGGAGGTAGATCATGAAGGCGCTACGGTTTCGAACGGGCGTGTCACTTATGCTGAAGGAACACAGGTAAACCTGGACACCGTACGTAAAGCCGGACTGATGGGTATGGCCATGCCCCGCCGTTACGGAGGGTTAAATTTCCCGGTCGTGCCTTACATTATGGCAGCCGATATGGTATCGCGTGCAGACGCAGGCTTTGAGAACCTGTGGGGATTACAGGACTGTGCCGAAACACTCTACGAATTTGGAAACGAAGATCAGCGCCAACGTTATATCACACGTGTGTGCGCCGGCGAAACGATGTCGATGGACCTGACGGAACCTGATGCGGGTAGCGACCTGCAATCGGTGATGCTGAAAGCGACATACGACGAGGCGGAAGATTGCTGGCGACTGAATGGCGTTAAGAGGTTTATTACAAACGGCGATTCCGATATACACCTTGTACTTGCCCGATCGGAAGACGGGACAAAAGACGGACGCGGTCTGTCCATGTTCATCTATGACAAACGGAACGGAGGGGTAAACGTACGCCGTATCGAAAACAAGTTGGGAATTAAAGGTTCTCCGACCTGCGAACTGGTGTACCGCAATGCGAAAGCGGAATTGTGCGGCGAAAGACGTCTGGGCCTGATAAAATACGTCATGGCGCTCATGAACGGCGCCCGTCTCGGCATCATGGCGCAGGCGGTCGGGATCTGCGAGGCAGCCTTTCGCGAAGGATACAAGTATGCCTGCGAACGCCGGCAGTTCGGCAAAACGATCATCCACTTCCCGGCAGTCTATGAAATGGTTGCGATGATGCGCGCCCGTACCGATGCTTCCAGGGCGATGTTATACGAAACAGCCCGGTTCGTAGATATATACAAAGCGTTGGACGATATCTCACGGGAACGTAAGCTTACTCCGGAAGAACGTCAGGAACAGAAAAAATATGCCAAACTGGCCGACGCCTATACTCCGATGGGGAAAGCGATGAGTACGGAGTATGCTAATCAGAACGCGTATGACGCCATACAGATACACGGAGGATCCGGTTTCATGAAAGATTATGCCTGCGAACGTATATACCGTGACGCGCGAATCACTAACATTTACGAAGGCACTACACAGCTACAGGTCGTAGCCGCGATACGTCACGTCACCACAGGCACTTACCTGAATCAACTGCGCGCCTACGAAGCGATTGAATACAAACCGGAACTGGACGGTCTGAAAAAACGCCTGATTGAAATGACCAACATATATGAAAAATTAGTCACTACGGTAACAGAACCCAAAGACAACGAATATCTTGATTTTATGGCGCGCCGCCTGGTTGAATCCGCCGCTCACGGCATACTCGGCTATTTATTGCTGTCGGATGCAAATAAAGACGAT